>NZ_CBDKZX010000032.1:0-43838 GCF_965301105.1 Kluyvera sp. | reverse complement strand
CCGCTAACCCCGCTGTCGGCTACGCCTCCGACCTGCTGGTGCGCTGCGGCGCAACCGTGATGTTCTCGGAAGTCACGGAAGTACGCGACGCCATTCATCTGTTAACCCCGCGCGCCATCAATGAAGAAGTGGGCAAGCGTCTGCTCGAAGAGATGGCCTGGTACGATAACTATCTCGATATGGGCAAAACCGACCGTAGCGCCAACCCCTCTCCGGGCAACAAAAAAGGCGGCCTCGCCAACGTGGTGGAAAAAGCGCTGGGTTCGATCGCTAAATCAGGTAAAAGCGCCATCGTGGAAGTCTTGTCGCCCGGCCAGCGCCCGACCAAACGCGGACTGATTTACGCCGCCACCCCGGCCAGCGACTTCGTCTGCGGCACTCAACAGGTGGCCTCCGGCATTACCGTGCAGGTATTTACCACTGGCCGCGGTACGCCGTATGGTCTGATGGCGGTACCGGTCATCAAGATGGCCACCCGCACCGAGCTGGCTAACCGTTGGTATGACTTAATGGATATCAATGCCGGCACCATCGCCACGGGCGAAGAGACCATTGAAGACGTGGGCACCAAGCTGTTCCACTTCATTCTTGATGTGGCGAGCGGGCGTAAGAAAACCTTCTCGGATCAATGGGGATTACACAACCAGCTGGCGGTATTTAACCCGGCCCCGGTGACCTAATCACCCTCGCCAGCTCATACGGGGGTATGCCTTTGCATACCCCCGTTTTTTTATTCCGACAGCGGCACCAGAATCACGTCGACGCCGATTTTCCGCAGCCCTTCCAGACTCTCCTGCGGGATCCCTTCATCAACGATAATCATATCGACACGTTGCATATCAATAATTTTATGCAGGCTTGAACGGTTGAATTTGGTGGAGTCCGTAACCACGATGATCTTCTCCGCCACTTCGCTCATCCGCCGGTTCAACCGCGCTTCGTCCTCATTATGAGTACTGATACCGCGTTCCAGATCGATAGCATCGACCCCCAGAAACAGCATGTCGAAATGGTAGTTTTGCAGCGAATGCTCCGCCTGATCGCCATAGAATGACTGGGACTGACGGCGCAGGTGTCCGCCGGTCATCAGCAGTTCCACACCTTCCGCTTCCAGCAGCGCGTTGGCGACGTTCATCCCGTTGGTCATCGCAATCACGTCACTATGCTGGCGCATCAGACGCGCGATTTCATAGGTTGTGGTACCGGAATCGAGGATCACGCGGTGACCCGGCTTGATAAACTCGACGGCGGCCCGCGCAATACGCCGCTTGACCGCCGTGTTCAGCGAGCTTTTATCTTCAACAGAGGGTTCAACGCCCGGCGTGTTGCCGTCGCAAATCAATGCGCCGCCATAGGCGCGCACGGCAATACCCTGTTTTTCCAGAAACGCCAGATCGTTACGAATGGTCACTGTGGAAACGCCGAACAATCCGGAAAGATCGTTCACCTGCACGCTACCCTGCTGTCGCAACCGCTGGATGATCTGCTCGCGCCTTTCGCTGGTCCCTGAAACCCGCTTATCTGCAGAAGACTCGCTGTTACTCATAAGAAATCCTTTGGTCAAATTCTTTCGTTTCATTTCGTTTTGTCTATTAACGCCTTTCTTTTTCCGAAAAGCAAGTCTTATAAAGTCCCTCTTCAGGCCGAAATCCAGCTTCACGGCCTTTCATTACGTTTCTTTTGTGAAACAGATCGGAAAACTATTATCTTTCGTTTTATTTTTATAACACCATGATGCAGTATCAAATGAAACAAAACGAAAGATTGATTCCGAAGTCATCCTATCTGGAGAGGAAAGTGAAACATCTTACTGAAATAGTGGAGCAGCATAAACGGGGGAAGGCAAACGGGATTTATGCCGTTTGTTCCGCGCATCCACTGGTACTGGAATCCGCAATACGCTACGCGCACGCCAACCAGACGCCGCTGCTGATCGAAGCCACATCTAACCAGGTTGATCAGTTCGGCGGCTATACGGGCATGACCCCGGCCGATTTTCGCCGTTTCGTCTGTCAACTCGCCGATTCACTCCATTTTCCGCAGTCGCAGCTGATTCTCGGCGGCGATCATCTGGGGCCAAATCGCTGGCAGGATCAACCCGCAGCCGTCGCCATGGGGCATGCCGACGATCTGATCAAAAGCTACGTTGCCGCAGGCTTTAAAAAGATCCATCTGGATTGCAGCATGTCCTGCCAGGACGATCCGGTTCCTTTAACTGATGAGATTGTCGCCGCGCGCGCCGCACGTCTGGCGAAGGTCGCCGAAGAGACCTGCATTGCCCAGTTTGGCGAAGCGGATCTGGTTTATGTTATTGGCACTGAAGTCCCGGTGCCGGGCGGCGCACATGAAACATTAACCGAACTGGCAGTGACAACACCCGAGGCCGCACGCGCCACGCTGGAGGCTCACCACCACGCCTTTGAACAACAGGGGCTGAGCGACATCTGGCCGCGAATTATCGCGCTGGTGGTGCAACCTGGCGTCGAATTCGACCACACCCACATCATTGATTACCAACCGCAAAAAGCCATTGCGTTGAGCAAGATGGTAGAGGCCTATGACACGCTGGTGTTCGAAGCACACTCTACCGACTACCAGACGCCGCAGTCGCTGCGCCAGCTGGTGGTCGATCACTTCGCCATTCTGAAAGTCGGCCCAGCGCTCACCTTCGCCCTACGCGAAGCGCTATTTTCGCTGGCCGCCATTGAGGAAGAATTGCTGCCCGCCAAAGCCTGTTCCGGCCTGCGCCACGTGCTGGAAACCGTCATGCTCGATCGCCCGGAATACTGGCAGAGTCACTACCACGGCGACGGCAACGCGCGTCGTCTGGCACGAGGCTACAGCTATTCCGATCGCGTTCGTTACTACTGGCCGGACGAGCAGATTGATGACGCTTTCGAACGTCTGGTGCGCAACCTGGCGGACGAACCGATCCCGCTGCCGCTCATCAGCCAGTATTTACCGTTGCAGTACGTCAAGGTTCGCGAGGGGGATCTCATCGCCACGCCGCGAGAACTTATCATCAGCCACATTCAGGACATACTGCAGCAGTATCACGCTGCCTGTCAGGGCATGACATCCCATAACGGATAACAACAAAGAGGAAAACGCGATGCCAAATATTGTTTTAAGCCGTATTGATGAACGCTTGATTCACGGTCAGGTTGGCGTGCAGTGGGTCGGATTTGCGGGGGCAAATCTGGTGCTGGTCGCCAACGATGAAGTGGCGGAAGACACCGTACAGCAGAATTTAATGGAAATGGTGTTGGCTGAAGGGATTGCCGTGCGCTTCTGGACGCTGCAAAAAGTCATCGACAACATCCACCGCGCCGCCGACCGACAGAAAATTTTGCTGGTGTGCAGAACACCGGCCGATTTCCTCAAATTGGTTGAAGGCGGCGTTCCCGTCACGCGTATCAACGTAGGAAACATGCACTACGCCGAAGGTAAACAACAAATTGCCAAAACGGTTTCTGTCGACGCCAACGACATCAACGCTTTTAACGGCCTGAAGGCCGCTGGCGTGGAATGTTTCGTTCAGGGGGTTCCGACAGAACCGGCTTTGGATCTCTTTAAACTGCTTTGAGGGATTCACAATGGAAATCAGTCTGTTGCAGGCTTTTGCCTTAGGTATCCTCGCCTTTATCGCCGGCCTGGATATGTTCAACGGTTTAACGCACATGCACCGCCCGGTTGTCCTTGGGCCGCTGGTCGGCCTGATCCTTGGCGATCTGCATACCGGTATTTTAACCGGTGGTACGCTGGAATTGGTATGGATGGGTCTGGCGCCGCTGGCAGGCGCCCAGCCGCCTAACGTCATAATCGGTACGATCGTGGGGACCACGTTTGCTATCACCACCGGCGTCAAACCTGATGTGGCGGTCGGCGTCGCTGTACCGTTCGCCGTGGCGGTACAAATGGGCATTACCTTCCTGTTCTCCGTGATGTCCGGCGTGATGTCCCGCTGTGACCGTATGGCGGCAAATGCCGACACCGACGGCATTGAACGGGTTAACTATCTGGCGCTGCTGGCGTTAGGCATTTTCTACTTCCTGTGCGCGTTTCTGCCCATTTATTTCGGCGCGGAGCACGCGAAAACCGCCATTGATGTCCTGCCAGCGCGTCTGATTGACGGCCTGGGCGTTGCGGGCGGCATCATGCCAGCCATCGGCTTTGCCGTACTGCTGAAAATTATGATGAAGAACGTCTACATCCCGTACTTCATTATTGGTTTTGTTGCCGCGGCCTGGCTCAAGCTTCCGGTGCTGGCTATCGCCGCCGCCGCACTGGCCATGGCGCTGATTGATCTCTTACGTAAATCCCCGGAACCGACCCAACCTGCGGCACAGAAAGAGGAATTCGAAGATGGCATCTAACCAACACACCCTGCCGACTGTTTCCGATAATGAAGAGACGCTGCTGACCGGCGTGAACGAAAACGTCTATGAAGATCAGAGCATTGGCGCTGAACTGAGCAAAAAAGACATTAACCGCGTGGCCTGGCGCTCTATGCTGTTGCAGGCATCATTTAACTACGAACGTATGCAGGCTTCCGGCTGGCTGTACGGCCTGCTGCCCGCGCTGAAAAAGATTCACACCAACAAACGCGACCTGGCTCGCGCCATGAAAGGCCATATGGGATTCTTCAACACCCACCCTTTCCTGGTGACGTTTGTTATCGGCATCATTCTGGCAATGGAGCGCTCGAAGCAGGACGTTAACAGTATTCAGAGTACCAAAATTGCCGTTGGCGCACCGCTGGGCGGGATTGGCGATGCCATGTTCTGGCTAACGCTGCTGCCTATCTGCGGCGGGATTGGCGCCAGCCTGGCGCTGCAGGGATCAATCCTTGGCGCCGTGGTGTTTATCGTGCTGTTTAACGTGGTGCATCTCGGCCTGCGCTTCGGCCTGGCTCACTATGCGTATCGCATGGGGGTTGCCGCCATTCCGCTTATCAAGGCAAACACCAAAAAAGTGGGTCATGCGGCCTCAATTGTGGGGATGACGGTGATTGGCGCGCTGGTCGCCACCTACGTTCGTCTTAACACGACGCTGGAAATCAAAGCCGGTGACGCGGTCGTCAAACTGCAGGCCGATGTTATTGATAAGCTGATGCCTGCCTTCTTACCGCTGGTGTATACCCTGATCATGTACTGGCTGGTGCGTCGCGGCTGGAGCCCACTGCGTCTTATCGCCATTACCGTCGTGCTCGGCGTGGTCGGCAAATTCTGTCACTTCCTGTAAAGCAAAAGAGGTTTGAGATGCTAGGTATTATTTTGACGGGGCATGGCGGTTTTGCCAGCGGAATGGAAAAAGCGATGAAGCAAATTCTGGGCGAGCAGCCGCAGTTTATCGCCATCGATTTTCCTGAAACCTCAACCACCGCGCTGCTCACTTCACAGCTTGAGCAGGCGGTGGCTGAGCTGGATGCCCAGGGCGATATCGTTTTTCTGACCGACCTGCTCGGCGGTACGCCGTTCCGCGTGGCCTCGACGCTCGCCATGCAAAAAGCGGGAAGAGAAGTGATTACCGGCACCAACTTGCAGCTGTTGCTGGAGATGGCGCTGGAACGCGATGGGTTGAGCAGCGAGACGTTCCGTCTGCAGGCCCTTGAGTGCGGACACCGCGGTTTGACCAGCCTGGTCGATGAGCTGGACCGCTGCCGCGAGGAGAGCCCCGTCGAGGAAGGGATATGACGCACATTCTCCGCGCCCGACGCGTGCTGACGGAGCAAGGCTGGCTCGACGACCATCAGCTGCGCGTTGAAGAAGGCGTCATTACCGCAATCGAACCGATACCGGCAGGCATCCCCAGCCGCAACGCCGAGCTGCTCTGTCCGGCGTATATCGATATCCACGTCCACGGCGGTGCGGGCGTTGATGTCATGGACGACGCGCCCGACGCCCTCGATAAACTGGCGGTCCATAAGGCACGCGAAGGGGTAGCCAGCTGGCTACCCACCACCGTCACCGCGCCGCTGGAGATGATTCACCAGGCGCTGGCGCGTATCGCCCAACGCTGTTACTCCGGTGGGCCAGGGGCGCAGGTACTGGGGAGCTACCTCGAAGGCCCCTATTTTACGCCACAGAATAAGGGGGCACATCCTCCGGAGCTGTTTCGGGAACTGAACCCGGCGGAGCTGGATGAGCTGATTGCCATTTCCCGGCAAACCCTGCGCGTCGTGGCGCTGGCACCGGAAAAGCCCGGCGCGCTACAGGCGATTATCCATCTGAAAAAACGGGGCATTCGGGTGATGTTAGGGCATAGCGCCGCCAGCTATGAACAAACCCGCGCCGCTTTCGACGCGGGCGCCGACGGGCTGGTTCACTGCTATAACGGTATGACCGGTTTACATCACCGCGAACCCGGGATGGTCGGCGCCGGGTTAACCGACCCACGAGCCTGGCTGGAGCTTATCGCCGATGGACACCACGTTCACCCCGCCGCCATGAAGCTTTGCGGCTGCTGCGCCAGGGAGAGAGTGGTGCTGATTACCGACGCCATGCAGGCCGCCGGTATGCCCGATGGCCGATACACGCTGTGCGGCGAGCAGGTGGAGATGCGTGCCGGGATCGTAAGGACCGCTTCCGGAGGGCTGGCGGGCAGCACGCTCTCGATCGATGCGGCGGTACGCAATATGGTCGAACTAACCGGCCTACTTCCCGAAGACGCAATTCATATGGCGTCGCTGCATCCCGCCCGTTTGCTGGGCATCGATGGCCAGCTGGGATCGCTCAAGGTCGGCAAACGCGCCAGCATCATTGCGCTCGATGGTGGACTGCACCTGCAGCATATCTGGATTCAGGGTCAACCTTTCTCTTTGTAGCACGTTCGTTTTCCTCAGGCCTTCGGTTTGTTACCGCAAGGCCTTTCTTTTCCTTTCTATAAAAAAGTATCCCTCTTACCGATAAATCTTTTAATCACTTAAATATCAACGACATAAATAAAACACACCTCTTAAGATCATAATTTTCGTTTTATTTCCCATTCGATCATTGAACTTTCGATTTCTTTTCTATAGATTTTAATTAACCGATAAAGTTAACAAGTGAAACGAAACGAAAGATAGCGACCTATTGCCAGCGTCTGATGTGGAATTTACAAGACTAAGGACTTACGTTATGCCAGAAACCTATATCTCCGCCGCCTCGACAACCGGTACCTGGACAGAGGAAGAGATCCGCCAGCAGCCCGCGAGTTGGATCCGTTCACTGAAAAATATTGATGCGATCCGATCGACCATTGATGCTTTTCTGACACCGCTGTTACGCAAAGCCGATCTGCGAATCGTACTGACCGGGGCCGGAACGTCGGCATTTATTGGCGAAACCATCGCCCCATGGCTTTCCCGCCACACGGGGAAAAATATCAGCGCCGTACCCACCACCGATCTCGTCACCAATCCAATGGACTATCTGAACCCGGCACACCCGCTGCTGCTGGTTTCATTTGCCCGCTCGGGCAACAGCCCGGAGAGCGTGGCTGCCGTTGAGCTGGCCAACCAGTTCGTTCCTGAGTGCTACCACCTGTCAATTACCTGTAACGAAGCGGGCAGCCTGTACCAAAATCTGGTCGACAGCGATAACGCTTTCGCCCTGCTGATGCCGGCCGAAACGCACGATCGCGGCTTTGCCATGACCAGCAGCATTACCACCATGATGGCAAGCTGCCTGGCGGTATTCGCGCCGGAGATCATTAACAGCCAGACCTTCCGGGACGTGGCCGATCGCAGCCAGGCGATCCTCGACTCACTCGGCGATTTTAGCCAGGGTGTCTTTGGCGACGGCGCCTGGAAACGCGTCGTCTATCTGGGCAGCGGCGGATTACAAGGTATCGCGCGTGAGTCTGCGCTGAAGGTGCTGGAGCTAACCGCCGGCAAACTGGCGGCCTTCTACGACTCGCCAACCGGTTTCCGCCACGGACCAAAATCGCTGGTCGATAACGAAACGCTTATCGTGGTGTTCATCTCCAGCCACTCTTACACGCGCCAGTACGACCTGGATCTGCTGGCGGAACTGCGCCGCGATCGTCAGGCAATGCGCGTGGTCGCCATTGCCGCGGAAACGGATGCCATCATCGAAGCAGGCCCGCATATTCTGCTGCCCCCTTCCCGTTCGTTTATCGACATGGAGCAGGCGTTCTGCTTCCTGATGTACGCCCAAGTCTTTGCGCTGACTCAGTCGATTGGTGTTGGCAATACCCCAGATACCCCCTCTGCCAGCGGCACGGTCAATCGTGTTGTGCAAGGCGTGATTATTCATCCGTGGCAGGCTTAAGAGGATCTTCTTATGAGCATTATCTCAACGAAATACCTTCTGCAGGATGCGCAGGCCAACGGCTACGCCGTACCGGCGTTTAACATCCACAACGCCGAAACGATCCAGGCGATCCTCGAGGTGTGCAGCGAAATGCGCTCGCCGGTGATCCTCGCGGGGACTCCCGGCACGTTTAAACACATTGCCCTGGAAGAGATCTACGCCCTGTGCAGCGCGTATTCGCTCACTTACGACATGCCGCTGGCGCTGCATCTCGATCATCACGAATCGTTGGATGACATTCGCCGTAAGGTTCACGCCGGCGTACGCAGCGCGATGATCGATGGCAGCCACTATCCGTTTGAACAAAACGTGAAGCTGGTGAAATCGGTGGTCGATTTCTGCCACCTCAACGATTGCAGCGTTGAGGCCGAACTGGGCCGCCTGGGCGGGGTAGAAGACGACATGAGCGTCGACGCGGAAAGCGCCTTTCTCACCGACCCGCAGGAGGCGAAACGCTTTGTTGAGTTGACCGGTGTTGACAGCCTTGCCGTGGCTATCGGCACGGCACATGGTCTCTATACCAAACGGCCAAAAATCGACTTCCAGCGGCTGGCGGAAATCCGGGAAGTGGTGACGGTGCCGCTGGTGCTGCATGGCGCAAGCGATGTGCCGGATGAATATGTTCGCCGCACCATCGAGTTGGGCATCTGCAAAGTCAACGTCGCAACCGAGTTGAAGATCGCCTTCTCTGACGCCGTCAAAGCCTGGTTTGCTGAAAATCCGCAGGGCAATGACCCGCGCTTTTACATGCGGGTTGGCATGGACGCCATGAAAGAAGTGGTCAGAAGCAAAATCGCCGTCTGCGGCTCAGCGAATCGGTTACGGCTACCGGCGGAGGCCTGATCCGACAGCGTATTACAGCAATATCTCAAAATAACTATAAGCCTCGCAAATATGAAGGCGCGTCCTTAAACCGGGTAGCGCCTTCCATTATCCTAAAAATCCGAGGGTCCCTACATGACACAAAAAAAATCTTTTAAGTCAAAATCATGGGAGTTTTTCCAAAGTCTGGGAAAAACCTTTATGTTCCCGGTTTCACTTCTTGCCTTTATGGGATTGCTGCTGGGTATCGGTAGTTCAGTGACCAGCCCTTCCACCATTACGAGTTTTCCCTTTCTGGGCGGCGAATTTACGCAGTTGACCTTTGGCTTCATCGCCATGGTCGGTGGCTTTGCATTTACCTATCTGCCGCTGATGTTTGCCATGGCGATCCCCATGGGGCTTGCCAAGCGCAACAAGGCGGTCGCCGCCTTTGCCGGGTTCGTTGGCTACATGCTGATGAATATGAGCATTAACTATTACCTGACGGCCACCCACCAGCTTGCCGACCCCGCCACCATGAAACAGGTGGGACAATCGATCGTGCTGGGCATTCAAACCCTGGAGATGGGTGTACTGGGCGGCATTGTGGTTGGGGTTATCACCTATTTTCTGCACGAGCGTTTTCAGGACACGGTTCTGCACGACGCCTTCGCGTTCTTTAGCGGCATTCGTTTTGTGCCGATTATGACCGCTCTTACCCTGTCGCTGGTGGGTCTGTTCATTCCTCTTCTGTGGGAATACGTCGCGCTGGGTATCGCGGGTATTGGTCATATCATCCAGAGCACCAGCGTTTTCGGCCCCTTCCTCTACGGCGTGGGTGTGCTGCTGCTGAAACCTTTTGGTCTGCACCACATCTTGCTGGCGATGGTGCGTTTTACCCCCGCAGGCGGCATTGAAATGGTGAATGGCCATGAGGTCGCCGGGGCGCTGAATATCTTCTACGCAGAGCTTAAAGCCGGCCTGCCGTTTAGCCCGCACGTCACCGCGTTTCTGTCACAAGGGTTTATGCCGACCTTTATCTTCGGTTTACCCGCCGTGGCTTACGCCATCTACCGCACCGCGCGTCCGGAAAATCGGCCGGTCATTAAGGGGTTGCTGCTTTCCGGCGTGCTGGTTTCCGTCGTCACCGGTATTTCAGAGCCGATTGAGTTCCTGTTCCTGTTTATCGCCCCCGCGCTTTACGCCTTCCATATCGTCATGTCTGGCCTGGCGCTGATGGTGATGGCCCTGTTGGGGGTGACCATTGGCAATACCGATGGCGGCATTCTGGATCTGCTGATCTTCGGCGTGATGCAGGGAATGTCGACCAAATGGTATCTGCTGTTCCCGGTCGGTATTGCCTGGTTTGCCATCTACTTCTTTGTCTTCCGCTGGTACATCCTCAAACACGACATCAAAACGCCGGGCCGCGAGGTGGATGCTCAGGGGGCGCAGCAAGCCGTCGAGGCTAACACCCGCGCGCGTGGAAAATCAAAATACGATCATGGGCTTATCCTGCGTGCACTCGGCGGTAAAGAGAACATTGAGTCGCTTGATAACTGTATTACCCGCTTGCGTCTGGTGGTGAAAGATATGGGCCTCATCGATCAGCAGGCGCTGAAAGCGGCCGGCGCGTTGTCGGTGGTGGTGCTTGATGCTCACAGCGTACAGGTGATCATCGGCCCGCAGGTACAGAGCGTCAAAACCGGCATTGAAGCCTTAATTTAACAGGGGGAGTGATGTTTGATTTCGACAAAATCATCGAGCGCCAAAGTGATAAGTGCCGTAAATGGGACCATGCCTTTGTGTGCTCGCGTTTCGGTGACGTCCCGCAGTCCTTTATCCCCCTGTGGATAGCCGATATGGATTTCACCTCGCCGCCTGCGGTGATTGACGGCTTCCGGCGCATCGTGGAGCACGGCACCTTTGGCTATACCTGGTGCTTTGACGAATTCTACGACGCGGTTATCGGCTTCCAGCGCAAACGTCATCAGGTTGAGGTAGAAAAGTCGTGGATCACGCTAACCTACGGCACCGTCTCCACGCTGCACTACACGGTTCAGGCGTTCTGCAAACCGGGTGACAGCGTGATGATGAACACGCCGGTCTACGATCCTTTTGCGATGGCGGCACAGCGCCAGGGCGTGCAAGTACTTGCTAACCCGCTACGCGTGGAGGACAACCGCTATCAGCTTGATTTTAATCTGATAGAAGAACAGCTCAAAACCCACCGTCCAACGCTGTGGTTCTTCTGCTCGCCGCATAACCCGTCCGGCAGGATCTGGCGCGCGGAAGAGATACGTCAGGTATCCGATCTCTGTCAACGCTACGGCACAATTCTGGTGGTCGATGAGGTTCACGCCGAGCACATTCTGGATGGCAAATTCGTCAGTTGCCTCACTTCTGGCTGTGCCGCACAGGACAACCTGATCGTGCTCACGTCACCCAACAAAGCGTTCAATCTGGGCGGGCTGAAAACCTCCTACTCCATGATTCCCAACGACTCACTGCGCCAGCGCTTCCGCCAGCAGCTTGAGAAGAACTCCATTACCTCGCCCAATATGTTCGGGGTATGGGGAATTATTCTGGCCTATCAACACGGTCTGCCATGGCTCGACGCGCTGAACGGTTATCTGCAAGGCAACGCCCGCTATCTGGCGGATGCCATCCAGACCCACTTCCCGGCGTGGAAGATGATGAATCCGGAATCGTCGTATCTGGCGTGGATAGACGTGAGCGCGGATGACCGTAGCGCAACGCAGCTAACCCAACATTTCGCACAACAGGCGGGCGTGGTCATAGAAGACGGCAGCCACTATGTACAAAACGGCGAAAACTACCTGCGGATTAATTTTGGCACCCAGCGCTACTGGCTGGAGCAGTCCATTAACCGAATGCTGAAAAATAACAAATAAGGACCTTACCCCGATGAAGAAAGCGCTCACTCTCTCACTGCTGGCTCTCTGTGTTTCTCATGGCGCAGTGGCGGCAAACTACGCCCTCAATAACGACAATATTGCTCTCTCGTTCGATGATACCAACTCAACGGTCGTGGTGAAGGACAACAGGGCTAACCATCCGCTCACGCCGCAGGAATTGTTCTTTCTGACGCTACCGGATGAGAGCAAAATCCACACCGCCGATTTCAAAATCAAGCACGTTGAAAAGCAGGACAACGCGATTGTCATCGACTTTACGCACCCGGATTTTAACGTCACGGTGAAGCTGAACCTGGTGAAGGGAAAATACGCCAACATCGGCTACACCATTGCCGCCGTTGGGCAGCCGCGCGACGTGGCTAAAATCACCTTCTTCCCAACTAAAAAGCAGTCCCAGGCTCCTTACGTAGATGGCGCAATCAATAGCTCACCGATCGTTGCCGACTCGTTCTTTATCCTGCCGGATAAACCGATCGTCAATACCTACGCCTATGAAGCTACAACCAATCTCAACGTAGAACTGAAAACACCGATTCAACCAGAGGCCCCGGTCAGTTTTACCACCTGGTTCGGCACGTTCCCGGAGACCAGCCAGCTGCGCCGCAGCGTGAACCAGTTTATTAATGACGTACGTCCACGGCCCTACAAGCCTTATCTGCACTACAACAGCTGGATGGATATCGGCTTTTTCACTCCGTACACCGAACAGGATGTGCTGGGGCGTATGGACGAGTGGAACAAGGAGTTCATTACGGGCCGCGGTGTGACCTTAGACGCTTTCCTGCTGGACGATGGCTGGGACGATCTGACCGGACGCTGGCTATTTGGCCCGGCATTCAGCAACGGTTTTAGCAAAGTCCGCGAGAAAGCCGACAGCCTGCACAGCTCCGTTGGGCTATGGCTTTCTCCGTGGGGCGGCTACAACAAACCGCGCGACGTTCGCGTTTCGCATGCAAAAGAGTATGGGTTCGAAACCGTGGACGGCAAGCTGGCGCTGTCGGGAGCGAACTACTTTAAAAACTTCAATGAGCAGATCATCAAGCTTATCAAAAACGAGCACATTACCTCGTTTAAGCTCGACGGGATGGGTAACGCCAGTTCACATATCAAAGGCAGCTCGTTCGCCTCAGATTTCGATGCGTCAATCGCCCTGCTGCACAATATGCGTAGCGCAAACCCGAATCTGTTTATCAACCTGACCACCGGCACCGACGCCAGTCCGTCCTGGCTGTTCTATGCCGATTCAATCTGGCGTCAGGGAGATGACATCAACCTGTATGGTCCCGGTACGCCGGTGCAGCAGTGGATGACCTACCGCGATGCCGAGACGTACCGTTCCATTGTCCGTAAAGGCCCGCTGTTCCCGCTGAACTCGCTGATGTACCACGGGATAGTCAGCGCCGCGAATGCCTATTACGGGCTAGAGAAGGTGCAAACGGACAGCGATTTTGCCGATCAGGTCTGGAGCTACTTCGCGACCGGCACCCAGCTGCAGGAGCTGTATATTACCCCGTCGATGCTGAACAAGGTGAAGTGGGACACGCTGGCGAAGGCAGCAAAATGGTCGAAGGAAAACGCCAGCGTGCTGGTTGATACCCACTGGATTGGCGGCGACCCGACGGCGCTTGCGGTGTACGGCTGGGCCTCCTGGAGCAAAGACAAGGCCATTCTCGGTTTGCGCAACCCGTCGGATAAGCCACAAACCTACTATCTGGATTTGGCGAAGGATTTCGAAATACCGGCAGGAGACGCGGCGCAGTTTAGTCTGAAAGCGGTATATGGCAGTAACAAAACCGTGCCCGTTGAGTATAAAAACGCGACGGTGATTACCTTGCAACCGCTGGAAACACTGGTGTTTGAGGCGATGCCCGTTAACTAAAGGCCTGTACCAATGAGTCGCCGGGTAAAGCGCAAGCTCCACCCGGCAAAACCGGCAGCAGGGGCTTACTCCCCCTGCTGCTCCAGCGCATACTTATACAGCGCATTCTTCTTCACGCCGTGGATCTCCGCCGCCAGCGCCGCCGCTTTCTTCAACGGCAGCTCCGCCTGCAACAGCGCCAGCGTACGCAGCGCATCGGCGGGCAGTTCGTCGTCCTGAGCTTTATGGCCTTCAACAATCAGCACCATCTCGCCTTTGCGACGGTTTTCATCTTCTTTGACCCACGCCAGCAGTTCGCCGACCGGTGCGCCGTGGATGGTTTCCCAGGTTTTGGTCAGCTCGCGCGCCAGCACCACGTAGCGGGCTTCCCCCCATACGGCCACCATATCTTCAAGGCTGTCGAGCAGACGGTGGGTGGATTCGTAGAAAATTAGCGTGCGCGGCTCGGCTTCAATCGCCTTCAGCGCGTCACGACGGCCTTTGGATTTCGCCGGTAAGAAACCTTCATAGCAAAAACGATCGGACGGCAGACCGGCGGCGCTAAGCGCGGCAATCGCAGCACATGGGCCAGGCAGCGGCACGACGCGAATCCCCGCTTCACGGCAGGTACGCACCAGGTGATAGCCAGGATCGTTGATCAGCGGCGTACCCGCGTCAGAAACCAGCGCAATGTTCTGGCCCTCTTTCAGCTTCGCCACCAGCGTCTCGGCTTTTTGTTGCTCATTGTGATCGTGTAAAGCAAACAAACGGGCGTTAATCGCGAAGTGTTGCAGCAATAAACCGGTGTGCCGCGTGTCTTCAGCCGCAATTAAATCAACAGCTTGCAATACTTCGAGCGCTCGTTGGGTAATATCAGCCAAATTTCCGATAGGAGTAGGTACAATAAAGAGTTGGCCTTGAGAATTATCCGCCGATTCGTGTTGTTTCATTGTTTCGTCCGTATTGCCGATTTAATATTGAGCATTGCGTAAAAAATATCACTGGATACAGAATGGTACCCTCAACATTTTCTCGTATGAAAGCCGCGCGTTGTCTGCCGGTTATCCTGGCCGCGCTGATTTTCGCAGGCTGCGGAATCCAGCAACCTGCCGATCAGAGTGCCGCCCAGCTTCAGGGCGCGACGCAGGCTGATTCCGGCTTTTACCTGCAGCAGATGCAGCAAAGCTCGAATGATAGCAAGACCAACTGGCAATTACTCGCCATTCGTGCACTGCTGAAAGAAGGTAAAAGCCAGCAGGCGCTGGAACTGTATAACCAGCTGCCGAAAGAACTGAACGCCGTTCAGCGTCAGGAACAGTCTCTGCTGGCCGTTGAAATCAAGCTTGCGCAGAAAGATTACGCCGGCGCTCAGGCGCTGCTGCAGCCGCTGAAGGCCGATGATTTCGACAGCGTTCGCCAGGCCCGCTTCTGGCAGGATACCATCACCGTCGAGCAGGGTAAGCCCTCTCTGACGCTGCTGCGCGCCCTGATTGCCCAGGCGCCGCTGTTAACTACCCAGCAGGAAAAGCAACAGAACAGCGATGCCACCTGGCAAGCGCTCTCCGCCATGACCCAGCAACAAGCCAACGCGCTGGTGATCAACGCCGATGAAAACGATCTGCAAGGCTGGCTGGATCTGCAACGCATGTGGTTTGATAACCGCAACGATCCGGACATGCTGAAGGCAGGCATCAAAGACTGGCAGACACGCTATCCGCAGAACCCGGGGGCGAAGGTCCTGCCGTCGCAACTGGCCAACGTGCAGAACTTTAAACCCGCGTCGGTCAATAAAATCGCCCTGCTGCTGCCGTTAAGCGGCCAGGCATCGGTCTTTGGCCGCACCATTCAGCAAGGGTTTGAAGCCGCGAAAAACGGCGCCACGCCGGTTAACGGCAGCGCCGTTCCCGAGCAGGTAGCCCAGGCGGCCTCCACGCCCGTCGTTAGCCCGTCACAGGCTGAAATCAGCGATCTGACCAGCCCGCAAACCCAGGCGCCGGTACAGGCACCGGCCACCGCTGCGCCGGTGCAGGCCGCAGCACAGCCGGAAGCGGCCGCTGTACCGGCCACTGCTGCACCAACGGCAGCGCCAGCGCCTGCTGCACAGCCGCAGGCCGTTGCCAGCGTGGCGGCGAATCCCTCAGCAGAGCTGAAAATCTACGATACCTCTTCTCAGCCGTTAAACCAGATTCTGGCGCAGGCGCAGCAGGATGGCGTCAGCCTGGTGGTCGGCCCGCTGCTGAAAAACAACGTCGACGAGATGCTGAAAAGCAACACGACACTCAACGTACTGGCGCTGAATCAGCCGGAGTCGGTGACGAGCCGCGCCAACATCTGCTACTTCGCCCTGTCGCCGGAAGATGAAGCCCGCGACGCCGCGCGCCACATTCACGACCAGGGGAAACAGTCGCCGCTGCTGCTGATGCCACGTAACGCGCTCGGTGAACGCGTCACTCAGGCCTTTGCCGATGAATGGCGTAAACTGGGCGGCGGTACCGTACTGCAACAGAAATTTGGTTCGCTCTCTGAACTGCGCGGCGGCGTCAACGGCGGCTCCGGCATCTCGCTGTCGGGTACGCCGGTGGCCTCAACCCAGCCGCAGCCGCAGAGCGTCACCATCGGCGGACTGACGATTCCAGCCGCGCCAACCGATGCGCAAATCACCGGCAGCAGCAAAGTCGATGCCGCCTATATCCTGGCGACACCGGAAGAGATTGCGTTTATCAAGCCGATGATCGCAATGCGTAACGGTAGCCAGAGCGGTGCGATGCTGTACGCCAGCTCGCGCAGCGCGCAGGGCACCGCTGGCCCGGATTTCCGTCTGGAGATGGAAGGTTTACAGTACAGCGAGATCCCAATGCTGGCTGGCAGCAACCCGGCGCTGATGCAGCAGGCGCTGCGTGCAGTCAACAACGACTACTCGCTGGCTCGCCTGTACGCAATGGGCGTTGATGCCTGGGCGCTGGCCAATCATTTCTCTCAGATGCGCGGCGTGCCCGGCTTTGAGCTGAACGGCAACACCGGCGATCTGAGCGCCAACCAGGACTGCGTGATTAACAGGAAGTTATCATGGCTCAAATACCAGCAGGGGCAAATCGTCCCGGCAAGCTAACCGCGAAACAGACCGGTGACGCCGCGGAACTTCGCGCCCGTCGCTGGCTGGAGCGTCAGGGACTAAGCTTTATCGCCGCCAACGTGCATGAGCGCGGCGGCGAGATCGATCTGATTATGCATGATGGCGCGGTAACGGTATTTGTTGAAGTGCGTTACCGCGCATCCAGCGCGTTTGGCGGCGCGGCCGCCAGCGTGACCCGAAGCAAACAGAACAAACTGTTGCAAACTGCCCGTTTGTGGCTCGCCCGCCACAATGGGAGTTTTGACACTGTGGATTGCCGTTTCGATGTGATAGCCTTCACGGGCAATGAGATCGAATGGCTTCAAAACGCTTTTAGCTTATAGAATGTAAAGGGATATCGTGCTCGAAAGAATCAAAGTGTGCTTCACCGAAAGCATCCAGACCCAAATTGCCGCGGCGGAAGCGCTCCCGGACGCTATCTCCCGAGCCGCGATGACCCTGGTACAGTCGCTGCTGAATGGCAACAAAATTCTCTGTTGTGGTAACGGTTCATCCGCGGCCAACGCACAGCATTTTGCGGCCTGCATGATTAACCGTTATGAAACTGAGCGTCCCGGTTTACCTGCGATTGCACTTAATACTGATAACGTGGTCTTAACGGCAATCGCCAACGATCGCCTGCATGATGAAATCTATGCCAAGCAGGTGCGCGCGTTAGGTCATGCTGGCGATGTGCTGCTGGCCATCTCCACGCGCGGCAACAGCCGCGATATCGTGAAAGCGGTTGAAGCCGCCGTGACCCGCGACATGACCATCGTGGCCCTGACGGGCTACGACGGCGGCGAGCTGGCCGGTTTGCTGGGCCAGCAGGATGTGGAAATTCGCATCCCGTCGCACCGCAGCGCGCGCATTCAGGAAATGCACATGCTTACGGTGAACTGTCTGTGCGATTTAATTGATAACACCCTTTTCCCACACCAGGACGACTAAGGAGAACACATGAAGGTAATTTCGACCCTCGCGGTCCTTATTTCCGCACTGCTGCTCCAGGGATGCATTGCCGCTGCCGTTGTTGGCACCGCGGCAGTGGGGACCAAAGCCGCAACTGACCCGCGCACGGTGGGAACTCAGGTGGACGACAGCACGCTGGAAGTTCGCGTGAACAGCGCACTGTCAAAAGATGCACAAATTAAGAAAGAAGCGCGTATCAACGTGACCGCATATCAGGGCAAAGTGCTGCTGACCGGTCAGGCGCCGGACCTCAGCCTCGCGACCCGTGCGAAGCAGATTGCCGTTGGCGTTGATGGGGCTACCGAAGTGTTTAATGAAGTGCGTCAGGGCCAGCCGATTAGCCTGGGTACCTCTTCGTCAGACACCTGGATAACCACCAAAGTACGATCGCAGCTGTTAACCAGCGATCAGGTGAAATCCTCGAACGTGAAGGCCACTACCGAGAACGGTGAAGTGTTCCTGATGGGCCTGGTGACCGACCGTGAAGGCAAAGCCGCGGCCGATATCGCCAGCCGCGTGAGCGGCGTGAAGCGCGTTACCACCGCGTTTACCTACATTCAGTAATCCGCACGACGGCCCGGCAGAATCACTGCCGGGCGATTTCTCTGAGCTGACGCGACGACAAAATCGTCACCGGGGACGCCCCCGGATTCTTCGCCATTCTCAGCATGGCTTTCGCCACATCCTGCGCAGCAATCGACTTCCAGTTTCCCGGCAGCAAACTAAACAGCGGCGCCAGCAGACGCTCGTTTAAGCGCGGCGTGCTGCGTTCACCCAGCAGCATCGAGGGGCGAGCCAGAGTGAGCCGCGGCCAATCTTGTTCAATCAGCGCCGATTCCATCTGACCTTTCACGCGGTTGTAGAAAAACGGCGAATTCGCGTTTGCCCCCATCGCGCTCACCACCAGCAGTTGCTGCGCGCCAAGGCGTAAACCAGTCTGTGCCGTTTCCAGCACCAGGTCGTAGTCAACATGGGTGAACGCGGCCTTTGAGCCCGCATCGCGTATCGTGGTGCCAAGGCAGCAAAATACGGTATCGATGGGTGAGGTGACCTGCGCGAGCGCGGCGCTGAGTTCCGGGTCATGCGGGTTCTCTATGCCGAAGGCGTGCTCCAGCGGATGGCGCGTAGGCGCAATAATCGATTCCACCTGCGCCTCGCGGCGCAGCAGGTTAAGTAAGTGCCCACCAACAAGGCCAGTGGCACCGGTAATGAGGACGTGATGCATAAGGGTCTCCCTATTCCCTGGTATCGAATGGTTCACCGCTCGTAGGCCGGATAAGGCGTTTACGCCGCCATCCGGCAATGTACTCCGTGACTGCCGGATAGCGATGCGCTTATCGGGCCTACGCGCGTCAATCGCACACTTTATTGGCTACGTTTGTGGCGATATAACCATATCAATTTATAGGCAGCCGGAATGATAAACAACGACAGCAGCGGCGCGGTAATCATCCCGCCAATCATCGGCGCGGCAATACGGCTCATCACTTCTGAACCTGCGCCCGTCCCCCACAGTATGGGCAATAACCCGGCAATAATCACGGCGACGGTCATTGCTTTTGGCCGTACGCGCAGCACCGCGCCGTGGTAAAGCGCGTCGTCCAGGCCTTGCTCGGTGAAGGTTTCCGCGCGCTGGAGCTTAGGATCGGCTTCCACTGCGTGGCGCAAATACATCAGCATTACCACGCCAAACTCCGCCGCGACCCCGGCCAGAGCGATAAACCCGGTGCCGGTCGCCACCGACATATGGAACGCCTGCCAGTAGAGGAACCAGATCCCGCCCACCAGCGCAAACGGCAGACTCATCAGAATCAACACCGCTTCTTCCACCCGACGGAAAGCCAGATAGAGCAGAATGAAGATAATCATGACCGTCATTGGCACCATCAACTTGAGCTTCTTATTGGCGTGCTCCAGCAGTTCAAACTGCCCGGAGAACGCCACGCTGGTGCCCGGCTTCAGGGTCACATTCTGGCTAATGGCCGTTTGCAGGTCATGCACCACCGAAACCATATCGCGGTCGCGCGCGTCGATGTAAATCCAGCTCGCCGGGCGGGCGTTTTCCGTTTTCAGCATCGTCGGCCCGGATACCACCTGCACTTTCGCCACGTCGCCCAGCGTAATCTGTTGCTTTGTGGGCGTCAGAATCGGCAACTGGCGTAAGGCCGTCGGGCTGTCGCGGAAACCTTGCGGATAGCGAATGTTGATCGGGTAACGCGCGACTCCCTCAACGGTTTCCCCCACCATCGCTCCGCCGATCGCCGACGAAACGAAAAGCTGCACATCGCCAACGGTCATGCCGTAACGTGCGGCTTTCTGCCGGTCAATATCGACATCGATATAGCGTCCACCTTCCAGCCGCTCCGCCAGCGCGGAGACGACGCCAGGCACCGTTTTCGCCACGGTTTCAATGCGCTGCGCCGCGTCGTCGATATCCGCCAACGAAGTACCCGAAACTTTAATGCCAATCGGGCTTTTGATACCGGTCGAGAGCATATCAATGCGGTTACGAATCGGCGGCACCCAGAGGTTCGCCAGCCCCGGTAGACGCACGGTGGCATCCAGCTCATCGATGATTTTGTCGAGCGTCATCCCTGGCCGCCACTGGTCCTGCGGCTTGAGCTGGATGGTGGTTTCAATCATCTCCAGCGGCGCGGAGTCGGTCGCGGTTTCCGCTTTCCCGGCTTTGCCAAACACCGACGCCACCTCCGGCACCGTTTTAATCAACTTGTCGGTTTGCTGTAGCAACACCGCCGCCTGCCCCGGCGAGATACCCGGCAGCGTCGAGGGCATATACAGCAGATCGCCTTCGTTGATCTTCGGCAGAAACTCGCCGCCCACCTTGCTCAGCGGCCAGATAACGGTAAACATCGACAGCACGGCGACCAGCAGCGTCAGCTTCGGCCACTTCAGCACCTTCAGCAGCAGCGGGTGATAAAGGGCAATCAGAAAACGGTTTAACGGGTTGCGCGATTCTGCCGGAATTTTCCCCTTAATCCAGAACCCCATCAGGATCGGAATCACCACAATCGCCAGCGCCGCCGCCCCGGCCATGGCGTAGGTTTTGGTAAACGCCAGCGGGCCAAACAGTCGCCCTTCCTGGCCTTCCAGCGTAAAAATGGGAATAAACGACAGGGTGATAATCAGCAGGCTGATAAACAGCGCTGGCCCCACCTCTACCGCCGCATCGGTAATTTCTTTCCAGCGCGTGGCGTTGTCCATTGGTTCATCGGGATTCGCTTCCTGCCAGTGCTCCAGCCGCTTGTGGGCGTTTTCAATCATGACGATTGCCGCGTCCACCATCGCCCCGACTGCGATAGCGATGCCGCCAAGGGACATGATGTTGGCGTTCAGCCCCTGGAAGTGCATGACGATAAAAGCAATGCACAGCCCCAGCGGCAGCGAGACGATCGCCACCAGCGCCGAGCGCACGTGCCAGAGAAACAGCGCGCAAACCACCGCCACCACGATAAATTCTTCAATCAGCTTTGAACGCAGGTTATCGATCGCGCGGTCAATCAGCTGGCTGCGGTCGTAGGTCGTGACGACCTCAACGCCTTCCGGCAGGCTTTTTTGCAGCGTGGTGAGCTTCTCTTTCACCGCCGTAATCACTTCACGAGCGTTCTTACCAGAACGCAGCAGCACCACGCCGCCCGCCACTTCCCCCTCGCCGTTCAGTTCGGCGATGCCACGGCGCATTTCCGGGCCAATCTGCACCCGCGCCACATCCTTCAGGTAGACCGGTACGCCATTCTCCCCCGCTTTCAGGACGATATGATTAAAGTCATCCAGGCTTTTGAGATAGCCGGTGGCGCGCACCATATATTCCGCTTCGGCGATTTCAACCGATGAACCGCCCGCTTCCTGATTCGAGGTGCTGAGCGCCTGCTTAACCTCTCCAAGACTGATACCGTATTGGGCGAGCTTCATCGGGTCGACCTGCACCTGATACTGCTTCACCACGCCGCCCACCGACGCCACTTCGGCAACGTTAGGGATGGTTTTCAGCTCGTACTTCAGGAACCAGTCCTGCAACGAACGCAGCTCGGCGAGATCGTGCTTGCCGCTTTTGTCCACCAGCGCGAACTCAAAGATCCAGCCGACGCCGGTGGCATCCGGGCCAATCTCCGAACTGACGCCCTGCGGCAGTTTGCCCTGCACCTGATTGAGGTACTCCAGCACGCGCGATCGCGCCCAGTACAGGTCGGTGCCGTCTTCAAAAATGACGTACACGTAGGAATCGCCGAACTGCGAGAAGCCGCGCACGGTCTTGGCGCCCGGCACGGACAGCATGGTGGTGGTAAGCGGGTAGGTGACCTGATTTTCCACAATCTGCGGCGCCTGCCCCGGATAGCTGGTTTTGACGATCACCTGCACGTCAGAGAGATCCGGCAGCGCATCCACCGGCGTATTGACGATCGTCCAGCCGCCCCAGGCGCTGAGAAACAGTACCCCCATCATTACCAGAAAACGGTTGGCGACCGAACGCCGGATAATCCATTCAATCATCACCGTCTCCTTAATGCCCGGCATGAGGGTCAGCGGTATGGCGCATACGATCCAACGCGCCGCTGATATTGGCTTCGGAGTCAATCAGGAACAGGCCGTTCAGCACCACCGACTCTCCTTCCGCCAGGCCGCTGGCCACGCCCGTCTGCTGCTGTGACGCATGCAGCACCTGAATTTTCTTCGGTACAAATTCACCGTTGCTGGCCACGGTAATCACCCGCTGTTCATCGCCGGTATCAATCACCGCCTGCGATGGAATCAACAGCATTTCGTCACTTTGCGTGTTCAGCTTCAGGTAAGCGTTCATCCCAGGCTTCAGCAGTTCGTCCCGGTTGTTAACCTGCAAACGCACCTGCACGGTACGGGTGGTTGGATCGACGCTGGGCAAAATGGACCATTTCTGGAGCGGGAAGGTTTTATCGGGATAGGCCGGGATCGCCACCCTGAACTGCGTCGAATCCTTCAGCAGCCAGGCCGTGGATTCCGGTACTGCGGCGCTGATCCACACCGGATCCATACCCTGTATCTGCGCCACGACGTTATCTTTGGCGATGTTCATTCCGCTTTTCAGACTAAAGGCGGTGAGCACACCGTCAATCGGCGCGTTGAGAGTAAAGCGCGTCTGTACCCGGCGGGTCGTGCGCATCCGCTGGATGTCCGTCTCCGGCATCCCCGCCAGACGCAGCCGTTCCAGCACGCCCTCCAGCTGCGTTGCCGTGCCGCCGGAGCTGGCCAGCAGCAGATATTCGCTCTGCGCCTCCACCCACGACGGAATCGTCACTTCCACCAGCGGCGCGCCTTTGCGTACCTTGTCACCGACCGTGAGCGGATACACTTTCTCGATAAAGCCTTCGGCGCGCGCTTGCACAATCACGAACTGGTATTCGTTATAGCTGACGTTCGCCGGCAGCGTCTGGCTGTAGGTCAGCCGCCCTTTCGTCACCGTCGCGGTACGCATGCCCAGATTGTGCACCTGAGTGGGATCGATTCGTACGCCATTCGTGGAGGTCTCGCCTCCTTCATCGGCGTACTTGGCCACCAGGTCCATATCCATAAACGGCGATTTGCCCGGTTTATCAAAGCGCACATCTGGCTTCATCGGATCGTACCAGTAGAGCACTTTACGCTCGGCTGGCTCGGCTTTAACCTGTGCGTCAGGGGCCGTCAGGCGGCTTATCGCCGCCGTTGCCAGCCCGCCAATCACCAGGCTACAGACGATCGCCGCGGTATATTTTAATTGAGCTTTTGTCATGGCCATCAGCGCGTTTTAATGTCCTGAAGAAGGGAGATATTCCCCTGCTGGATGAAGCTGAAATCCACGCGGCTGCCCTCTTTGAGCTGCTCAATCGCAGGCGTCGGTTCGCTGTAGGTAAAACGCATGGTCATCGCAGGCCAGTTAACTTCCGCGATCGCCTCATGTTCAATGGTGATTTTCTTCGCCTGGGTATCAATCAACTTCACGATGCCGGTGCCTTTAATCACCGCCGGTTTCGCGCTCATGTCCATCATTTGTCCATGCCCGTCATGCTGCATTTCCGCCGCCTGAACGTTCATCGCCATGACCATAAAAATACCGCCGAGCAGAGTAGTGAATTGACGCATTATTGAAGACTCCTGAATAAGGGTTAGGCTTTCCAGCCGCCGCCAAGGGCGGTGAATAAATTGATTTCGTTGACCTGTTGGGAATAAATCAAATCGAGAATGGCCTGCTGCGTGGCGAATATTGAACGCTCGGCATCGAGCACTTCGATATAACTCACCGCACCGCTGGCATATAACGCGCGCGCGCGTTGTAAGGTAATTTGCAGCGAAGCTAAATAACGCTGCTGAGCCACGAATTGCCCCTGAAGGCTGTCGCGCAGCGAAAGCGCATCCGCCACCTCTTTAAAGGCCGCCTGAATTTTCTGCTCGTAGGTCACCACCGCCTGGCGCTGCTTCACGTTTGCCAGCGCCAGATTGGCTTCATTACGCCCGGCGTTGAAAATCGGCAGGTCGACCTTTGGCATAAAGCTCCACATGCCGCTCGCCGCGTTAAACAGGCTGGAGAGCGCCGAGCTGCTGGTCGAGACGCCGCTGGTCAGAGTGATGGAGGGGAAGAACGCCGCGCGGGCGACGCCGATATTGGCGTCGGCGGCGCGCAGCTGGTGCTCGGCCTCCATAATATCCGGGCGCTGTAGCAGAATGGTCGACGGTAGATTGGCCGGCAGCGGTAGCGGGTTCAGCGCGTCACTCTGCGCGCTGTCGCTCAGCGGCGTGCTGTAGGTACCCAGCAGCTGCTGTAATAAATGGTTAGCCTGCGCCAGTTCGCCTTCCCGTTTAGCGATATCGGCGCGGGTGCTTTCAATCACGCCGCGCGCCTGCTCCAGAGCCAGCACGTTGGTGCTGCCGGTCACCAGCTGTTGCTCGACGAAGCCGTAGGACTGCTGATAATTACGCAGCGTCTCTTTGGCAATGGCCAACTGCGCGGCCAGGCGGCGCTGATTAAAATAGGCCTGCGAAACGTTGGTCACCACCACAATCTGCGCGGCGCGCTGGGCCGCCTGGCTGGCGAATACGTTCTGCCTGTCGGCTTCGCTCATGTTTTTCAGCTTGCCGAAAAAGTCCAGCTCGTAGCTCAGGTTCAGCCCTACGTCATAGCTTTTATCCGTGGCGTCGCGGCCCTGCAGGTCGCCTTTATAGCTCGCGCTGGAGGCGCTATCCAACTGAGGATAGCGCCCGGCATCGGTCACGTTGTACTGCGCGCGCGCGGCTTCAACGTTGAGCATCGCCATACGCAGATCGCGGTTGTTACGGAGCGCAACGTCGATTAACCGCTTTGCCTGCGGGTCGACAAAAAAGGTTTGCCAGCCGGTCTCCTGCCAGCTGCCGCCGGTCGCCACCAGCGTGCCCGCAGACAGCGAAAATTGTTGGGGAACGATATTTTCAGGCTGCTGGTAATCCGGCGCCAGCGAGGTACATCCGGCCAGCATAAACGCCATCAGCAGCGTCAAAGGTTTTACTTTCAACATGTCACGTCCTGTTTGGCCGAATCAGAAGGGCTGGCCTGGTGACTACCTTACGGGAGTGACTCTGTTGGTAACCTGACAGGATAATGACAAAGTTGTCATTTAAGGCAGGGAATAACGTGATCCGCCCGGCGAAAATCCGCGCGGAAAAGCTGCATCGGTTTTTACGAACGTTAAAAAAGCGAATATCGGCGGGGAGAAATTAACCGCGATCACATTTAATCCATAATATGCCAGAACGCTCACAAATTAATGGCCGGGTTAAGGCTAAGCGCTATTTGCCGAAAAACAGCAATATCAACATTTTCACCGGGTTACATTTTCCCGCGAATATTTTCGTTTATTTCCCCTGTGAGATGCCCCGCATAACCACGCGATATTGACCGGTTAGCCATAATAGAACGTTGTTTCATACAAATAGCACTCCTATCATCGTTTCGTTTTCCTTTTCACCAATCCTTACCTCTGTTCAGGGATGAAAATAATACCTATCGCAAAACCGGAGTCTCTCTATGAAATTCAGAACAAAAGCGCTTGGTTTAGCCTTGTTATGTGCCCTTTCACAAAATGCCTTCAGCGAACAGCTCGACGTCTGGATACGTGCCAGCAATGATTCAAAAGTGATTTATCAAAAGCTCGCCGACCAGTTCCAGAAAGAGACCGGGATTTCCATCAAGTACTTCAACGCCGTGACCGACTTTGACCAGCGTCTGGCGCGCGCGGCAACCGGCAACGCGCTGCCGGACGTAGTCTTCAACGACGCGATTATCGTGGGTCAGATGGTACAACTGGGGATTGTCGATGAAATTAAACCGAGCGAACTGAAAGGCGGCGGCGATATTTACGACGCGGCCTGGAAATCGGCTCAGCAGCCGGACGGTAAATACTACGGCGTCCCCACTTCAGCGCACACTTACGCGCTGTTTATTCGCCAGGACTGGCTCAACAAGCTTAACCTGAAAGCGCCCGGCAACTGGGATGAACTGAAAAAAGTGGCCCAGGCCTTTACTCATGACGACCCGGACGGCAACGGTAAAAACGATACCTACGGTTTCACCATGCCGCTGGCCACCACCCGTGGCTATGCCAGCTCGTTTTCCTCCTCATATCTCTGGCAGGCGGGCGCGAACTACTTAGTCGCCACTCAACCGGGGAAATTTAAAGCCGCGCTCGATAGCAAAGAGATGGTCACCGCCATGGAATTTATGCGCGGCATGGTGTGCGAGGGGCTGGCGCAGCCGGGCGCGATCAACCACACCACCGCCGATGCCAACACCGCCTTCCGTTCCGGGCAAACCGGTATGTACTCCTCCGGCCCGTACCATATTGCGCTGTTTGATAAAGATCCGGGTAAAGAGACCTACACCGTGGTGCCGCCACCGGCAGGCCCTGGCGGCGCGATCTCCATGGCGGAAGGGACCACCGCGTTTCTGATGAAAACCAGCCAGCACAAAGCGGCGGCGAAGAAATTCCTTGAGTTTCTGATCTCGCCGGAAGGCCAGAAGATCGGTATGGCAACCGACAGCACCTCAATGCCGATCGTCCGCCTGCCGGTAAACAAAACGCTGAATATCAAAGATTATCATGACGATCCGCGTTGGGAAGTGTTCGCCGACACTTACGCGAAGAACGGTCGTTACATGCCGCAGATCCCCAACTGGATCCCGGTTCGGCAAATTACCGCCGATGGCTTTAACAAAATTTACGCCAGCTGCGACGGTGATATTCCAGCGATGCTCAAAGAGATCAACGGCAAGGTTAACGCGGAGCTGAAGCGGCAAAACGCGTGGGCGGAGTAACCCCGACAAGGCGTATTTCGCTCGTGGTTCTTCCGTCATCCCCCACTCCTCATTAGAATGGCCCCATCACACAGCGGCGACGGAGGGCGCGTGAAAATTCTGGTGGTGGAAGACGAGGTCAAAACCGGGGAGTACCTGTGTAAGGGGCTGACGGAAGCGGGCTTTGTGGTGGATCGCGCCGACAACGGCCTCAACGGTTATCACCTGGCGATGACCGGCGATTACGATCTGCTGGTGCTGGATATCATGCTGCCGGACGTCAACGGCTGGGACATCGTGCGCATGCTGCGCTCCGCCGGCAAAGGGATGCCGATCCTGCTGCTGACCGCGCTGGGCACCATTGAGCATCGGGTGAAAGGGCTGGAGCTAGGTGCCGACGATTATCTGGTGAAACCGTTCGCTTTCGCCGAGCTGCTGGCGCGTGTGCGTACCCTGCTGCGTCGTGGCGCGGCAACGATCGTCGAGAGCCAGTTTCAGATGGCCGATCTCACGCTCGATCTGGTTTCGCGTAAAGTCACCCGCGGCAACACGCGCATCACTTTGACCAGTAAGGAATTTACCCTGCTGGAATTTTTCCTGCGCCACCCGGGAGAAGTGCTGCCGCGCTCGCTGATCGCTTCCCAGGTGTGGGACATGAATTTCGACAGCGACACCAACGTGATCGACGTCGCCGTCAAACGCCTGCGCGCCAGAATCGATAACGACTTTACGCCTAAGCTGATTCATACCGTGCGCGGCGTCGGCTACGTGCTTGAGGTTCGCGATGAAGGCTAGCCTGCGCCGCCCGTTCTCGCTGGCGACTCGCCTGACCTTTTTTATCAGCCTGGCGACGATCGTCGCTTTTGTCGCCTTTACCGGCATTATGCTGCACTCGGTGGAAAAACATTTCGCCGAGCAGGACGTCAGCGACCTGAAGCAGGTCAACGCCACGCTCAACGCGCTGCTGACCGCGCCGGAAACCTCCGACGCAGAAAAAATGGCCAATATCGGCAGCGTGCTGGCGGGCTACCGTAATACCGCCGTGCTGGTGAGCACGCGCGATAACCCACAGCTTTACCGCTCCCCCGGAGGGCCGGATCTGTCGCCGATCCTCTCCAGCGCGCATTTCGCCGACGAGCTTAAGAGCGAACAGATGTTCCGCTGGACCGGCAGCGGTATGCGTCAGATGGCAGAGCACAGCGGTGACGCCAGCCATGCCACCACTTATCGGGTGATTGCGTCCACGGTCCGCGCGCACGACCAGACCTACACGCTGCTGACCGCGCTGTCGATCGACTTTCACCTTCACTATCTCGATCAACTCAAGCGCAATCTGATGATGATCGCGACCGTCATCAGCCTGCTGATTATTGTGATCGTGCTGATCGCCGTGCGTAAAGGCCACCAGCCGCTGCGTGACGTCAGCATGGCGATCAAAAATATTACGTCGGAAAATCTCGACGTGCGGCTGGATCCTAACCGCGTACCGATCGAGCTGGAACAGCTGGTGATCTCGTTTAACCAGATGATCGGCCGGATCGAGGACGTGTTCCGCCGCCAGGCCAATTTCTCCGCCGATATCGCCCATGAGATGCGCACACCGATCACCAACCTGGTCACCCAGACCGAGATCGCGCTGAGCCAGCCGCGTACGGTGAAGGAGCTGGAAGATGTGCTCTACTCCAGCCTGGAAGAGTACAACCGGATGGCGAAAATGGTCAGCGATATGCTGTTTCTGGCGCAGGCGGATGAAAACCTGCTGATCCCCGAGCGCGTGCCGCTGGATCTGCAAAGCGAAACGCTCAAAGTGTTTGAGTTCTTTGAAGCGTGGGCCGAAGAACGCGAAGTGAAGCTCTGTTTCGTCGGGCAGTCGTCGCTGATATCAGGCGATCCGCTGATGATTCGTCGGGCGATCAACAACCTGTTGTCTAACGCGATCCGCTATACCCCGCGAGGGATGTCGGTCACCGTGCAGGTTGGCGAGATTGACGAACGCGTGGAGTATCGCGTTGAGAATCCGGGTACGCCGATCGCGGCGGAGCATCTGCCGCGCCTGTTCGATCGTTTCTATCGGGTCGATCCGTCACGGCAGCGTAAAGGTGAAAACAGCGGGATCGGGCTGGCGATCGTGAAGTCGATCGTGCGGGCGCATGGCGGGAAAATCAGCGTGACATCTGACTCCGTTGCCACGCGCTTTATCATTGAGCTACCGCGGCTTTAGTCGCGGAGCCAGTGCAGCTTCTTGCCGAAACCCAGGGTGTTGTCGGTAAACTTCAGCTCGTCGAGACGAATCTCCCACACCGGAGCGGGAAGCATGCGGGCCACCGGGAAACGGCGGACATACAGCGCGCGCTTTTCATCGGCCTCTTCACCTTCCAGCAGACGGATTTCGCCTTTGAACTGCACGCCGCGGATCAGCGCCACCGTTTTGGGCTGGCCGTTTACCGTTCCCGCCACCGGGGCCTGCTTGCCGGTCATCTGCCCGTGGCGCGTGGTCTCTTCGCTCAACAGGTAGAACGCCACGCGCTGCGGGTCATAGACGTAGAACGCGTTGGCGCACCACAGCTCGCCTTCACTCGCCACGCACCAGCCAACAACGTGTTGTTTCGCCAGCCAGCGGCTAATGGTTGCCAGGGTTTCCATCTGTTCTCTCCGTTATGCTATGGTGCGTGCACCTACACAGACAGGTTGGCACACGTGCGTTGGTTTCTTTATCTCGTCCGCACTGAGGACGACAAATTGTACACCGGTATCACCACCGATGTTGAACGGCGATTTCACCAGCATCAGAGCGGCAAAGGGGCGAAAGCGCTGCGCGGCAAAGGCGCGCTGCAGCTAGCGTTTTCCGGTGAAGTGGGCGAGCACTCGCTGGCGCTACGCCTGGAGTATCGCATCAAGCAGCTAACGAAGCGCCAGAAAGAGCGCCTCGTCGCAGGTGACGGTTCATTTGAAACGTTACGGGACAGCCTTAAACACGATTAAAGTGGTCGGAATACTCCACCAGACCGTGTACGCCGTTTAACGCATCGTCAGCCAGACGATGGACCATAAACGCCTCTTCGGTGCCCGGCCAGCGACAGCGCAAATCGTATTGTGCCGCAGGTTCAAAGCCGAAACGGCCATACAGCGCCGGTTCGCCCAGCGTCACAACCGCCGCATAGCCAAACTCGTTCAGCGAATCCAGACCTTCGTAGACCATCTGACGCGCCAATCCCTGACCGCGGTAGGCTTCGTCAACCGCCAGCGGCGCCAGCCCCACCCACTGTAGCTCTTCGCCTTCGATGCTGACCGGGCTAAATGCCACATAGCCCACAACGTGGCCTTCATCGTCAGTGGCCACCAACCCGAGCGTAATCAGGCCGTCTTCACGCAGCTCGCGCACCAGATTGGCTTCGCTATCACGGTTGAAGGTCCGACGCAGCAGCGCGTCAATGCCCGGGGCATCAATTCCAATTTCTACTCGAATCAGCATGGCTCACCTACCGATGTATGTTTGGTTTCTGATGGTGATTTTAGGCCAGCCTCAACGAAATCAGCCAGCTGCATCAGCATCACGCGCAGCGCTTTTGGCATCTGCTCAAGCTCGATGGCATCCATCAGATTTTTGACATAGAGACCCAGCTCCGTATCCCCTTCAATCACCAGTCGACGCTGGAAGAAGAGGGTATCCGGGTCCTGTTTGCGCGCAGCGATCATCAGCAGGTCGCTGGCATCCGCGCTGAAGCTCACGTCGGCCTGGGCCGCGTCGCTCACAATAAGCCGTTCATTCTCAACGGAAGTGAACCACTTCAGGCCAATGTCGCGCACTTCAATACTCAACCAACGGCCTTCCAGAAAATCCAGTTCGCCGTCATTCAGCGCCTGACGGAACTGCCAGCTTAATACCTGCTGCAACACCTGGCGTTTAAGGGCGAACGGCGTCAATTTTACCGGAACGCTCATTAAACTCGGAGCAACATGAACCAGACGTGAACGCAGTTTATCCAACACAAGCTTTACTCCCTGAATGCAATAGTTCCGTTATTTTGCCATATCAGATAAACGACATAGCGGCGTAAATCAACAATTATGTCGTGAGGCCGAGGGATTATTGGCGCAATCAATACGCTTTTGTCTGCCTCAAATCAAAAATGATTAGCGTTAGGTTAACTAAAATTCCCATTCATTAACAATAATGCGCCCTGCTGGGCCGCTAACTCAGGAAGAATTATGGAGTTGCTCTGCCCTGCCGGAAACCTCCCGGCGCTTAAGGCGGCTATCGAAAACGGTGCCGATGCGGTGTATATCGGGCTGAAGGACGATACCAACGCCCGCCACTTCGCTGGCCTGAACTTTACCGAAAAGAAACTGCAGGAAGCCGTGAGCTTCGTGCATCAGCATGGCCGTAAACTGCATATCGCGATTAACACCTTCGCTCACCCGGATGGCTACGTACGCTGGCAGCGCGCCGTAGACATGGCCGCGCAACTGGGCGCCGACGCGCTGATTCTCGCCGACCTCGCTATGCTTGAGTATGCCGCAGAACGTTATCCGCATATTGAGCGCCATGTCTCCGTTCAGGCATCCGCAACCAACGAAGAGGCGATTAATTTTTATCATCGCAACTTTGACGTCGCCCGCGTGGTGTTGCCGCGCGTGCTTTCTATTCATCAGGTGAAGCAGCTAGCCCGCGTCACCCCGGTGCCGCTGGAAGTGTTCGCCTTTGGTAGCCTGTGCATTATGGCTGAAGGTCGCTGCTATCTCTCTTCTTACCTGACCGGCGAGTCGCCGAATACCGTGGGTGCCTGCTCACCGGCGCGCTACGTGCGCTGGCAGCAAACGCCACAGGGGCTGGAATCTCGCCTTAACGAAGTGCTGATCGACCGCTATCAGGACGGTGAAAACGCGGGCTACCCGACGCTGTGCAAAGGCCGCTATATGGTCGACGGCGAGCGCTATCACGCGCTGGAAGAACCCACCAGCCTCAATACGCTGGAGCTGCTGCCGGAACTGCTGGCGGCGAACATCGCCTCCGTGAAAATCGAAGGCCGTCAGCGCAGCCCGGCATACGTCAGCCAGGTCGCGAAAGTCTGGCGTCAGGCTATCGACCGCTGCATGGCTGACCCGCAAAACTTCGTCCCGCAGCCCGCGTGGATGGACACTCTCGGTTCGATGTCCGAAGGCACCCAAACCACCCTCGGCGCGTATCACCGTAAATGGCAGTAGGAATTCCCATGAAATATTCATTAGGGCCAGTGCTTTACTACTGGTCAAAAGAGACGCTGGAAGATTTCTACCAGCAGGCCGCCACCAGCAGCGCCGACACCATTTATCTGGGCGAAGCGGTGTGCAGCAAGCGCCGCGCCACCAAAGTCGGCGACTGGCTGGATATGGCGAAAACGCTGGCCGCTAGCGGCAAGCAGGTGGTTCTCTCCACCCTCGCACTGGTGCAGGCGTCGTCCGAGCTGGGTGAACTCAAGCGCTACGTTGAGAACGGTGATTTTCTGGTGGAAGCCAGCGATCTTGGGGTCGTGAACCTGTGCGCCGAGCGTAAACTGCCGTTCGTGGCGGGGCATGCGCTGAACTGCTATAACGCCGTGACGCTGCGCCTGCTGCAAAAGCAGGGCATGATGCGCTGGTGTATGCCGGTGGAACTGTCCCGCGACTGGCTGGTCAATCTGCTCAACCAGTGTGAAGAGCTGGGTATCCGCGATAAGTTTGAAGTTGAGGTGCTGAGCTACGGCCATCTGCCACTCGCCTACTCCGCCCGCTGCTTTACCGCGCGCTCGGAAGACAAACCCAAAGACGAATGCGAAACCTGCTGCATCAAGTACCCGAACGGGCGCAGCATGCTGTCGCAGGAGAATCAGCAGGTGTTCGTGCTCAACGGCATTCAGACCATGAGCGGCTACGTTTACAACCTTGGCAACGAGCTAACCTCCATGCACGGACTGGTGGATATGGTGCGTCTGTCGCCGATGGGTAACGAGACGTTTGCCATTCTCGATGCCTTCCGCGCCAACGAGAACGGCGGCGCCCCGCTGCCGTTAACCGCCAACAGCGATTGTAACGGCTACTGGAAGCGTCTGGCCGGGCTGGAATTGCAGGCCTGATAAAACCGCTCACTTTGTTAACAACAGTGGTCAGATTTTAATGCATTATTAAAGATGCAGCTTTTCTGGCCGGGTGCGCCCGGTTGGAACAAGACCTTCAATCTGATGACTATGCTGTAGCAAAGTGAGCCTTTATGACTGACAAAACCGTTGCTTTCTCGGTGCTCGATCTGGCGCCGATCCCCCAGGGTTCCTCCGCGCGAGAAGCCTTCTCCCATTCGCTCGACCTCGCCCAGCTCGCTGAAAAGCGCGGCTACCACCGCTATTGGCTGGCCGAACACCACAACATGGTGGGCATCGCCAGCGCGGCGACTTCGGTGCTGATTGGCTATCTGGCCGCCAACACTACCACCCTGCACCTCGGTTCCGGCGGCGTCATGCTGCCCAACCACTCGCCGCTGGTGATTGCCGAGCAGTTCGGCACGCTCAATACGCTGTATCCCGGACGTATCGATCTCGGCCTTGGCCGCGCGCCGGGCAGCGATCAGCCCACTATGCGAGCGCTGCGCCGTCATATGAGTGGCGATATCGATAACTTCCCGCGCGATGTGGCGGAACTGGTGGACTGGTTCGACGCGGTCGACCCTAACCCGCAGGTGCGCCCGGTTCCGGGCTACGGCGAGAAAATTCCGGTGTGGCTGCTTGGCTCCAGCCTCTACGGCGCACAGCTTGCCGCCCAGCTTGGCCTGCCGTTCGCCTTCGCCTCACACTTCGCGCCGGATATGCTGTTCCAGGCGCTGCATCTCTACCGCACGAACTTCAAGCCGTCGGCGCGGCTGGAGAAACCGTACGCAATGGTGTGCATCAACATTATTGCCGCCGACAGTAACCGCGACGCGGAATTCCTCTTCACCTCCATGCAGCAGGCATTCACCAGGCTGCGTCGCGGGGAGACAGGACAGTTGCCAGCGCCGATTCAGCAGATGGAACATTTCTGGTCACCGTCGGAGAAATACGGCGTCGACCAGGCGTTACGGATGTCACTGGTGGGCGATAAGGCGAAGGTGCGCCACGGGCTGGAGTCCATTCTGCGCGAAACGCAGGCGGATGAGATTATGGTCAACGGGCAGATTTTCGATCATCAGGCGCGGCTGCATTCGTTTGACCTGGCGATGGATGTGAAGCAGGAATTGTTGGGGTAGTGCGGTTTATTCCCCCTCACCCCGCCTCTGCCCAAAGGGCGAGGGGGAAACCGCACCGAGCAGTCCCCTCTCCCCCATGGGGAGAGGGTTAGGGTGAGGGGACAAACGCCTTACTGATAAACCGGCAGCAGGTTAAAGCTCGACAGCACATGCACCAGCGCGTTACCCACGCCAAACACCAGAATCAGCGCAATCATCGGCTTGCCGCCCCAGACGCGGAATTTCGGGCTACCGAAGCGCTTACGCGATTTACGCGCCAGCAGCGCCGGCACAATTGCCGCCCAGATGGTTGCCGCCAGCCCCGCATAGCCAATGGCGTACAGGAAACCGTTCGGCCACAGCAGGCCACCGATAATCGGCGGCAGGAAGGTCAGTAGCGCGGTCTTGAAACGCCCCAGCGCTGAATCGTCGAAGCCGAACAGGTCTGCCAGGTAATCAAACAGGCCGAGCGTTACGCCGAGGAAGGAGCTGGCCACCGCAAAGTTAGAAAACACCACCAGCAGAAGATCCAGGCCACGGCTGTTCAGTACGCCGCTTAACGCCTGCACCAGCACATCAATGTTACCACCCTTCTGGGCAATGCCGATAAATTCTGGACGCGGGATATTACCCATCGTACCCAGCAACCAAACGGTGTAGAGCACCAATGCCAGCAACGTTCCGTACACCAGACACTTCACGATGGTGCGCGGATCTTTACCGTAATACTTCATCAGGCTCGGTACGTTACCGTGATAACCGAACGACGCCAGGCAGAATGGCAACGTCATCAGCAGGTAAGGCGTATAGCTGGCGTGGCTTTCGGCAACGTTAAACAGCGTGGCGGGCGTTACGTGGCCCATCAGGCTACCGAAGGTCAGGAAGAAGGTAATCACCTTCGCACCCAGTACGATGGCCGTCATGCGGCTCACCGCTTTAGTACTTAACCAGACAACAAACGCCACCAGCAGCGCAAAGCCAAAGCCTGCTGCTCGTGCCGGCACGTTCAGCGACATCTCGGCAAAGGTGTGGTGCAGAATCGAGCCGCTCGCCGAAATATAGGCGTAGGTCAGGATGTAGAGCACAAAGGCAATAGAGATGCCGTTTACCACGTTCCAGCCTTTGCCCAGCAGGTCTTTGGTGATGGTGTCAAAACTGGAACCAATACGGTAGTTCAGGTTCGCTTCAAGAATCATCAGCCCGGAGTGCAGCATGCAGAACCAGGTAAACACCAGCGCCGCCATCGACCAGAAGAACCACGCACCGGACATAACCACCGGCAGGGAGAACATACCCGCGCCAATGATGGTGCCGCCGATGATCACCACGCCGCCAAGCAGCGAGGGTGACGTTTGGGTGGTGGTTAGTGTCGCCATACAGCCTTTTCTCCAGTGAATAATTTTGCTACTGCATTTTAATGTGCTGCACTGTACCAGTACACGAGTACAAAAGAAATAAAAAAAGCCCCAATCATAACGATCGGGGCTGTATATTTTACTTTACGCTTTTAAGCCGTCTGGCTTATGCGTCACCGCCGAAACGGCGACGACCTGCGGAGTCGTCACGACGCGGCGCAGCATCATCACGGCGCGGGCCACGGCTGCCTTCACGACGTTCGCCGCTGAAACGACGACCATCACCACGACCACCTTCGCGACGCTCGCCACCGAAGCTACGGCCGCCTTCACGACGCTCACCGCCGAAGCTACGACCACCTTCACGACGTTCGCCGCCGAAGCTGCGACCGCTACGCTCTGGGCGCGGCTGAGCATCACCGATCAGCTGCATGTTCATCGGCTTGTTCAGGATGCGAGTACGAGTAAAGTGCTGCAGTACTTCGCCCGGCATGCCTTTCGGCAGTTCGATGGTGGAGTGGGTACCGAACAGTTTGATGTTACCGATGTAACGGCTGCTGATATCGCCTTCGTTAGCAATTGCGCCGACGATATGACGAACTTCAACACCATCATCACGGCCCACTTCAATGCGGTACAGCTCCATATCGCCAACGTCACGACGTTCGCGCTTCGGACGATCTTCACGGTCGCCACGGTCACGCGGACCACGATCGTTGCGATCGCCACGACGCTCGAAGCGGTCATCGCGGTCACGGAATTCACGTTTCGGACGCATCGGCGCATCTGGCGGAACGATCAGAGAACGTTCGCCCTGTGCCATTTTCAGCAGCGCAGCGGCCAGCGTTTCCATATCCAGCTCTTCGCCTTCTGCGGTCGGCTGAATTTTAGCCAGCAGGCCACGGTACAGATCCAGATCGCTGCTTTCCAGCTGCTGCTGTACTTTCGCCGCGAATTTTTCCAGACGGCGTTTGCCCAGCAGTTCTGCGTTCGGTAGTTCCACTTCCGGAATGGTCAGCTTCATGGTGCGTTCGATGTTACGCAGCAGACGACGCTCGCGGTTCTCAACGAACAGCAGCGCACGGCCAGCACGACCCGCACGACCGGTACGACCGATACGGTGAACGTAAGACTCAGAATCCATCGGGATGTCGTAGTTTACAACCAGGCTGATACGCTCAACGTCCAGACCACGTGCTGCCACGTCGGTTGCAATCAGGATATCCAGACGACCGTCTTTCAGACGCTCCAGAGTCTGCTCACGCAGGGCCTGGTTCATATCACCGTTCAGCGCAGCGCTGTTGTAGCCATTGCGCTCCAGCGCTTCTGCCACTTCCAGGGTCGCGTTTTTGGTACGTACGAAGATAATCGCCGCATCAAAGTCTTCCGCTTCCAGGAAACGCACCAGCGCTTCGTTTTTACGCATGCCGTAGGCAGACCAGTAGCTCTGGCTGATGTCCGGGCGAGTGGTGACGCTGGACTGAATGCGTACTTCCTGCGGCTCTTTCATAAAGCGACGGGTAATACGACGAATCGCTTCCGGCATGGTGGCGGAGAACAGCGCGGTCTGATGACCTTCCGGGATCTGCGCCATGATAGTTTCAACGTCTTCGATAAAGCCCATGCGCAGCATTTCATCTGCTTCATCCAGTACCAGGCCGCTCAGCTTAGAGAGGTCCAGGGTGCCGCGCTTCAGGTGGTCCAGCAGACGACCCGGGGTACCGACAACGATCTGCGGACCTTGACGCAGGGCGCGCAGCTGCACGTCATAACGCTGGCCGCCGTACAGGGCAACCACGTTTACGCCGCGCATATGTTTAGAGAAATCCGTCATTGCTTCAGCGACCTGAACCGCCAGTTCGCGGGTCGGTGCCAGCACCAGAATCTGTGGCGCTTTCAGCTCAGGATCAAGATTGTTCAGCAGCGGCAGAGAGAACGCCGCCGTTTTACCGCTACCAGTCTGGGCCATGCCCAGCACGTCACGACCAGAAAGCAGGTGTGGGATACACTCAGCCTGGATCGGAGATGGTTTTTCGTAACCCAGATCGTTAAGGGCTTCAAGGATAGGAGCCTTCAGGCCCAGATCTGCAAAAGTGGTTTCGAATTCAGCCATGTAGTACAAGTGCCTCGATATTAATGGCGGCCAGTCTACATAACTCATCATGAAATTGATCTGCAATTTTCATTGAAAAGTGTGAACCGGCTCAAAGTAGGTGTATTAACGAACAACAACGCCCTCACCCGCGAAGGTGATGGCAATCAAAAAGATTACGGGCTGATGTAGTCGTCAGCTATTGCTGGTCCGATTCTGCCAGGTCATCTTGGTCCTGGCCCAGGAGCGATAATTCCAACAATGCGTATCGGTGCTCAACAAAGTTATGAACGTTGTTGGCAACCGCCAGTTTGAACAGTGCCGTGGCGCTGTCCAAATCCCCCAGACTTAGGTAGTACTTACCTAAATAGAAGTTGGTTTCACTGAGATGCTCAGCGAGCGAGGTGTTATCCGTTGCGTCCGCCTTCAGGCGTTCCATTAGCGTTGCTTCGCTAATGTTGCCCAGGTAGAACTCGACAATGTTCCATCCCCATTGTTCTTTATCCGATTTCTCAAAGCGTTGCTTCAACGCTTCTTTAGCCTGCTTCTCATCGAGCTTCTGCTCGGCGAGATAAAGCCACAGACTACGGAAAGGATCATTGGGATCGTCTTGATAAAACGCCAGCAGATCATCTTGCGCTAACTTGTCGCGACCGCCGTAATACAATGCGATACCGCGATTCAAGTGCGCGTAGTTGTAAGTTGGATCAAGCTCAAGTACAGAATCAAACGCTTCATAGGCAGCATCAAAATTGCCTGCCTGCGTTAAATATATGCCTAAGTAATTGAATACTTCAGGCATATCTGGTCGGATTGCCAGCGCTTGTGAAAAATCATTTCGCGCTAATGCCCTCAGACCGAGACTATCATACAACACTCCGCGCTCATATAAAAGCTGTGCGCGTTCGTCATCGGTTAAAGCCCGACTGGCAAGAATTTGTTCCATGCGTGCCAGGATTACTTCCTGCTGTAACGTCGGTTGCAATGGCACCGCGAGGACTTCACTTTTACGCCAGGCAGAGTTGCTACATCCTGCCAGCGTGAGTGCTGTCGCCACGAAACACCAGCGCAAAAAAGGCTTCATTTCCCACTCCCGAAGACAACAATTGGATGAACGTCCTGTCCCCCGCATGCAAACAAGGCATCCAGCCAGCGAAATGTGCCCTCCGCAAACGCGGAGGGCAAAAGGCAAACCTTACTCGCCTTGTTCCGCTGCCGGAGCTTCCGGTGCGGCGGCAGGCTGAGACTGCTCGGTTGCTTCTTTAATGCTCAGACGGATACGGCCCTGACGGTCAACTTCCAGAACCTTAACCGGTACTTCCTGGTTCATCTGCAGGTAGTCGGTCACTTTCTCAACGCGCTTGTCAGCGATCTGAGAGATGTGTACCAGACCTTCTTTACCGCCGCCGATGGCCACGAAGGCACCGAAATCAACGATACGGGTCACTTTACCATTGTAGATACGACCCACTTCGATTTCTGCGGTGATCTCTTCGATACGACGGATAGCGTGTTTCGCTTTCTCGCCGTCAGTCGCTGCGATCTTCACAGTACCGTCATCTTCGATTTCAATGGTGGTGCCGGTTTCTTCGGTCAGGGCACGGATAACAGAACCGCCTTTACCGATAACGTCTTTGATCTTGTCCGGATTGATCTTGATGGTGTGGATACGCGGAGCGAACTGAGAAATATCACCGCGCGGCGCGTTAATCGCCTGTTCCATCACGCCCAGGATGTGCAGACGGGCACCTTTAGCCTGGTTCAGCGCAACCTGCATGATCTCTTTGGTGATACCTTCAATTTTGATATCCATCTGCAGTGCAGAGATACCGTCGCGGGAACCCGCCACTTTGAAGTCCATATCGCCCAGGTGGTCTTCGTCGCCCAGGATGTCAGACAGAACAACAAAGTTGTCGCCTTCTTTCACCAGACCCATCGCGATGCCCGCAACGGCTGCTTTGATCGGCACGCCTGCGTCCATCAGCGCCAGGGAAGCGCCACATACGGAAGCCATAGAGGAAGAACCGTTAGATTCGGTGATTTCAGAAACCACACGAACGGTGTACGGGAACTTGTCGCCTTCCGGCATCACTGCCAGCACGCCGCGCTTCGCCAGACGACCGTGACCAATTTCACGACGCTTCGGAGAACCGACCATGCCAGTTTCGCCTACGGAGTACGGAGGGAAGTTGTAGTGGAACAGGAAGTTGTCAGTACGCTCGCCCATCAGTTCATCAAGAACCTGCGCGTCACGTGCGGTACCCAGGGTCGCGGTAACCAGCGCCTGCGTTTCACCACGGGTGAACAGCGCAGAACCGTGAGTACGCGGCAGAACGCCGGTGCGTACGTCCAGACCACGGATCATGTCTTTTTCGCGGCCATCGATACGCGGCTCGCCTGCCAGTACGCGGCTACGAACAACGTTTTTCTCGATAGCGTGCAGGATTTCACCCAGTTCGTTAGCGTCCAGGGTTTCGTCTTCAGCCACCAGAGTCGCGATGGTTTCAGATTTGATCACGTCAACCTGAGCATAACGCTCTTGTTTGTCGGTGATGCGGTAAGCGTCGCTCAGGCGAGATTCTGCCAGCGCAGCCACGCGCGCGTTCAGCGCTTCGTTAACGGCTTCCGGCTGCCAATCCCAACGCGGTTTACCCGCTTGTTTAACCAGCTCGTTGATCTCTTTGATAACGATCTGCTGCTGTTCGTGACCGAATACGACAGCGCCCAGCATGGTGTCTTCGCTCAGCAGTTCTGCTTCAGATTCAACCATCAGTACGGCAGCTTCGGTACCGGCAACCACCAGATCCAGCTTGCTTTCTTTCAGCTCGTCCTGAGTCGGGTTCAGCACGTACTGGTCATTGATGTAACCTACGCGCGCAGCACCGATTGGGCCGTTGAACGGAATACCGGACAGGGACAGCGCAGCAGATGCGCCAATCATGGCAACGATGTCTGGGTTAACCTGCGGGTTAACGGAAACAACGGTCGCGATGACCTGAACTTCGTTAACGAAGCCTTCCGGGAACAGCGGACGAACCGGGCGGTCAATCAGACGCGCGATCAGGGTTTCGCCTTCGCTTGGACGGCCTTCACGACGGAAGAAGCTACCCGGGATACGGCCAGCAGCGTAGGTACGCTCCTGATAGTTAACGGTCAGCGGGAAGAAGTCCTGGCCTGGTTTCGCTTTTTTCTGACCCACAACGGTAACGAATACCGCGGTGTCATCCATGCTAACCATCACGGCGGCAGTTGCCTGGCGCGCCATCATGCCGGTTTCCAGCGTTACGGTGTGTTGGCCGTACTGGAACTTACGAACGATCGGATTAAGCAAAATTCTATCCTTTCTTAATGAGTGGCGGCACACCCTTTGGCGTGCCGACCGATGAAACCGATCTTCTTTGCATCCTCGCGACTAATGACAACCCTAACCCGACGCCGGGTAAAGCCTCTCATTAGCCGCGCGAACCTCTGCAACGAAGAATATGTACAACAACAATACATTATACCCGTTATCTTTCAAAATACTGCTGTGTTGGTAATTTCAGCTCAATTTTGTCTCAACAAGATGCAGACAAGCAGGATTACCAGAACGCCAGACAGCGTCTTACGGGCAAACTTTCTTATAAATGACGGTCGTCCGGTGGAAAAAAGGGGCCATAAAGGCCCCTCTTTCTGAAACTCGCTAGAATTAGCGACGCAGACCCAGACGCTCGATCAGCGCGGTGTAGCGTGCAACATCTTTACGTTTCAGGTAGTCGAGCAGTTTACGACGCTGAGAAACCATGCGCAGCAGACCACGACGGCTGTGGTGATCTTTTTTGTGCTCTGCAAAGTGACCCTGCAGGTGGTTGATCTGTGCAGTCAGCAGTGCAACCTGAACTTCGGTAGAACCGCTGTCGTTCGCGCCACGACCGAACTCAGAAACGATTTGTGCTTTAGCTTCAACGCTTAGAGACATTTTGAACTCCAAATTTAAAAGAAAGAAAGGGTGCCGATCTCTAATTCAGCAGCCCTGAGATAACGCTTGCCAATTGTTAAACAATTAAGCAGACGTTAAGCCGCGATATTCTACTCGCAGCGCTCGGTTATCGCAAGCCACAGAACCTGGCTTACTCAGTGTACTCGACCACCAGACGGCGTGGAGCCACGCGGCCTTCGTCATCGATTTCACCCATACCGAGGAATTTACCTTCGTCACCTTCCGTCACGCGCACCAGGCCTTCCAGCGGCGCGCCTGACGTCCGTACCGGATTACCATTTTTAAAGTAAACAGCTGACGTTACAGGGATATTCACCACCGGATAGTCCGAAGCGGGACTGTCCATCGGCATCAATAACGGATCGAGTAATTCCGCCGCCGGAATGCCCTGCTGTTCGGCCTGTTCAACCAGTTCGCGCAGATGCTCCAGCGTGACCATACGCTCGACCGGGTATTTGCTGACCGCCAGGCGACGCAGGAAAATCACGTGCGCACCACAGCCGAGCTTCTCGCCCAGATCGTCAATGATGGTACGAATATAGGTGCCTTTGGAGCAGTGAATTTCCAGCTCCAGCTCGTTCCCTTCATGACGAATAAACAGCAGTTCGTAGACGGTAATCGGGCGCGCTTCACGCGGCACTTCAATGCCCTGACGAGCATATTCGTAGAGCTTTTTGCCCTGGTACTTCAGCGCGGAATACATGGACGGCACCTGCTGGGTGTCGCCACGGAAGCTCTCAAGCGCCTCTGCCAGCTGCGCATCGCTGAAAGTCACCGGACGCTCTTCGACGATCTGCCCGTCGGCATCCGACGTATCGGTACGCTGACCTAAGCGCGCAATCACGCGATAGCGTTTGTCGGAGTCCAGCAGATACTGGGAAAACTTGGTCGCTTCACCGAGGCAAATCGGCAGCATACCGGTCGCCAGCGGATCCAACGCGCCGGTATGTCCGGCGCGATTGGCATTGTAGATGCGCTTCACTTTCTGCAGTACATCATTGCTGGATGCGCCCTGCGGCTTATCCAGCAACAGCACGCCGTGAATATCACGGCCGCGACGACGAGGACGACTCATCAGTCCTCCTTGCTGTCGTCCGGGTTCACACGACGTTCTTCGTCATGCTTCACCACGTTAGTCACCAGGTTGGACATGCGCATCCCTTCGACCAGCGAGTTATCGTAGAAGAAGGTTAGTTCCGGCACGATACGCAGGCGCATGGCTTTACCCAGCAGCGAGCGGATGAAACCAGAGGCTTCCTGCAGCGCTTTGATGCCGGCTTTGACGGCCGCTTCATCTTTGTCGTTCAGGAAGGTCACAAACACTTTGGCATAGGCCAGATCGCGGGACATTTCAACACCGGAAACGGTGGTCATCATGCCCAGACGCGGATCTTTAATTTCGCGCTGCAGGATGATTGCGATCTCTTTTTGCATCTCCTGGGCCACGCGCTGCGGGCGACCAAATTCTTTCGCCATAATAAATTCTCCAGACAAAAAAGGGGCTTATCAGCCCCTTTTGAAATAGTTGCCGGGTGGCGCTTCGCTTCCCCGGCCTACAATCGGCAATCTAAACGAAGATTAAGCGATGGTACGTTGGATCTCGATGATTTCGAACACTTCGATCATATCGCCAACGCGAACGTCGTTGTAGTTCTTCACGCCGATACCACATTCCATGCCGTTACGGACTTCGTTAACGTCATCTTTGAAGCGACGCAGGGATTCCAGCTCGCCTTCGTAGATAACCACGTTGTCACGCAGAACGCGGATCGGGTTGTGGCGCTTGATGGTACCTTCGGTAACCATACAGCCAGCGACCGCACCGAATTTCGGTGATTTGAACACGTCACGTACTTCAGCCAGACCAATGATCTGCTGTTTCAGTTCCGGAGACAGCATGCCGCTCA
>NZ_CBDKZX010000031.1:0-43866 GCF_965301105.1 Kluyvera sp. | reverse complement strand
TCGACGATGCCGTTGGCGTACTGAATAATCGCCCCGGCGGACGGGCACGCCTTCAGGCAGCCCGGATCCTCACAGTGCATACAGCCGTCTTTACGAATCAGCCATTCCAGCTTGCCGTTCTGCTCGGTTTCGCTAAAGCGCATCACCGTCCAGGACTTGGCGCTCAGATCAGCCGGATTATCGTAAACCCCCACGCAATGACCTACCTCGTCGCGAATATCGTTCCACTCGGAGCAGGCCACCTGGCAGGCTTTGCAGCCCACACAGGAAGAGACATCAATCAGCTTGGCAACTTCTGCCTTATAATCCCGCGCACGAGGCGCAGGAGTGATCGGGTTGGTCGCAGAGCGTTTAATAATGTCTTGTGTTTCCATCGCCATTTAAACGCTCCTTACGCTTTCTCGATGTTAACCAGAAACGCCTTATACTCCGGCGTCTGCGAGTTGGAATCGCCCACGTTCGGCGTCAGGGTGTTGGCGATGTAGCCTTTACGCGCCACGCCTTCATAACCCCAGTGCAACGGGATACCAATGGTTTCCACCTGCTGGCCGTTCACGTTCAGCGTTTGCAGACGGCGAGTGACCACCGCGACGGCGCGAATAAAACCACGCTGGCTGCTGACGGTCACACGATCGCCGTTGGCAATCCCCTTGGCTTTCGCCAGCCCTTCGCTGATTTCCACAAACTGCTCCGGTTGGGCAATAGCGTTCAGGCGTGCATGCTTGGTCCAGGTATGGAAATGCTCGGTCAAACGATAGGTGGTCCCCACGAACGGGAACTTGTCCTTCTTGCCGAGACGCACGGCATCTTCTTCGTACAGACGAACCACCGGGCTTGAGATCACGTTCGGATGCAGCGGGTTGGTACCCAGCGGCGTTTCCATCGGCTCGTAGTGCTCCGGGAACGGCCCTTCTGCCAGCTTATCGAGCGCAAACAAACGGCCCAGACCTTCAGGCTGCATGATAAACGGATTGGTTTTGCTTCCCGGCGGCGCGGTATTGAAGTCCGGAATATCGTTACCGGCCCATTTCGTGCCATTCCACTGGATCAGCATGCGTTTCGGATCCCACGGTTTGCCGTTAACATCCGCCGAGGCACGGTTATACAGTACGCGACGGTTCAGCGGCCACGCCCACGCCCAGCCCAGCGTATTGCCAAGGCCTGACGGATCGGCGTTATCGCGGTTGGCCATCTGGTTGCCCTGCTCGGTCCAGCTACCGGTATAAATCCAGCAGGAGGACGACGTCGTACCGTCATCGCGCAGCAGCGCAAAGCTACTGAGCAGTTGGCCTTTTTTCGCCACCAGCGCGCCGTTGGCATCATAGAGATCCGCCAGCGCATAGCCGTTGTTCTCTTTCGCCACTTCTTCTGATTCCGGATGGTCCGGCTGTTTGTAGTGCCAGCCCATCTTCAGCAGCGGCTCAACGCCTTTACCGCCTTCGTTGCGATACATCTCGCGCAGACGATGGTAAATACCGGCCAGAATCTCGCCATCGTTACGGGCTTCACCCGGTGCTTCCTGGCCTTTCCAGTGCCACTGCAGCCAGCGGCCGGAGTTGGCGATAGAACCGTCTTCTTCAGCGAAACAGGTGGACGGCAGGCGGAACACTTCCGTCTGGATCGTCGATGGGTCAACATCGTTCGATTCACCGTGGTTCTGCCAGAAGGTGGAGGTTTCGGTCACTAACGGATCGATAACCACCATGTACTTCAGCTTGCTTAAGCTGCGCACCACTTTGTTTTTATCCGGGAATGACGCCACCGGGTTAAAGCCCTGACAGATGTAACCGGTGACCTTGCCGTTATCCATCATGTTGAAATATTTGATAACGTCGTAGGCCTGGTCCCATTTTGGCAGCCAGTCGAATCCCCAATCGTTCTCTTTTGTCGCCGCGTCGCCGTAGAAGGCTTTCATCAGGCTGACGTAGAACTTCGGATAGTTGCCCCAGTAGTTAACCTGATCCGCCAGTGTCGCTTTCGGCGTATTGGCGGACAGATAGCTTTGCAGATCGGTCTGTTTTTCCGACGGCAGCGTCAGATAGCCTGGCAGACTGGTCGACAGCAGACCCAAATCGGTTAAGCCCTGAATGTTGGAGTGACCGCGCAGCGCGTTCACGCCGCCGCCCGCCATCCCCATATTGCCAAGCAGCAGCTGGATCATCGCCATCGTGCGGATGTTCTGGGCGCCAACGGTGTGCTGAGTCCAGCCCAGCGCATACAGGAAGGTGGTGGTACGGTCTGCCGCGCTGGTCGAGGCCAGTACTTCACACACTTTCAGGAAGTCCGCTTTCGGCGTACCGCAGATATTTTCCACCACATCCGGCGTATAGCGGGAAACGTGCGCTTTCAGCAGGTTCCACACGCAGCGCGGGTCGGTCAGCGTTTCATCGCGTTTGGCGTAGCCTTTCTCATCAAACTGGTAGTTCCACGAAGATTTATCGTACTGGCGTTTTTCGGCATCGTAACCGCTGAACAGACCGTCTTCGAAGGTAAAGTCTTCCCGCACCAGCAGGCTGGCGTTGGTATAGTGCTTCACATATTCGGCGTTGATCTTGTTATTTTCGATCAGGTACAGCAGCACCCCCGACAGGAAGGTAATGTCGGTGCCGGAACGAATCGGCGCGTAGATATCGGCCACCGACGCGGTACGCGTAAAGCGCGGGTCGACGACGATAAGCGTCGCATCATTGTTGTTTTTGGCTTCCATCGCCCAGCGGAATCCCACCGGATGGGCTTCTGCGGCGTTACCGCCCATCACCACCACGACGTTAGCGTTTTTGATATCAACCCAGTGGTTGGTCATCGCACCGCGACCAAATGTTGGAGCAAGACTTGCTACCGTTGGTCCGTGTCAGACGCGCGCCTGGTTATCTACCGCCAGCATGCCGAGCGAGCGCACAAATTTTTGCGTCAGCATACCGGTTTCATTACTAGCCGCCGAAGCGCACAGCATCCCCGTGGACAGCCAGCGGTTGACCGTCACGCCCTGCTCGTTCTTCTCAATAAAGTTGGCGTCGCGGTCGGCCTTCATCAGTTTTGCGATGCGATCGAAGGCTTCATTCCACGAAATACGCTGCCATTTATCCGAGCCAGGCGCACGGTATTGCGGATAGCGCAGGCGGTTTTCACTGTGCACATAGTCCAGCAGCCCTGCGCCTTTCGGGCACAGCGCGCCACGGCTCACCGGATGATCCGGGTCACCTTCAATGTGATAAATTGATTCCCGGGTATTTTTAGCCCCATCGCCCAGGCTATACATTAAAAGCCCACAACCCACGGAGCAGTATGTGCAGGTATTACGAACTTCTTTGGCGCGCAGCAATTTGAAATTACGCGCCTGAGCCAGCGCCATTTTAGGAGCAAATCCTAATGCCGCTGCCGTCGTCCCGGCCATACCGCCCGCGCAGATTTTAAAAAACTTTCTGCGGCTGACGTCCATTGTTTTCCTCATTGTATGGATGTACTTCGCCGGAAAAACTAACAGCAATACTCTTGATTTATTTGCGTCAAATCAATGTCGAAAACCGATCCCCCCTTAATAGTCAAGGGTAACCAATTTTATTAATCCTTTAGGGTTAATCGTTATGGAAAAATATCCCAGTTAGCCGAAAAAAAATGCTATAAACGCAGACTTCGTTTGTAAAATCATCGGGTCAGAGATGGATAAAAAAAGAGCGACGCTCATCGGCCTCACCGCCATTGTATTATGGAGCACTATGGTGGGGTTAATTCGCGGCGTCAGCGAAGGGCTTGGCCCGGTGGGTGGTGCGGCGATGATCTATTCCCTTAGCGGCCTGCTACTCATTTTCACCGTCGGTTTCCCGCAGTTACGCCAGTTCCCACCGCGTTATTTGCTTGCCGGCAGCGTGCTGTTTGTCTGTTATGAAATCTGTCTGGCGCTCTCACTTGGCTACGCCGGCACGCGTCAACAAGCAATTGAAGTTGGCATGGTCAATTATCTCTGGCCAAGCCTGACGATTCTGTTTGCTATTCTGTTCAACGGTCAAAAAAGCAGCTGGTTGGTCATCCCTGGATTATTGCTCTCCCTGTTCGGCGTCACCTGGGTATTAGGCGGCGAACAAGGGCTGGATATCAATGAAATAACCCGCAACGTCATCTCAAGTCCACTCAGCTATATTCTGGCCTTCGTCGGCGCGTTTATCTGGGCAGCCTACTGCACCGTCACCGCCAAATATGCCAAAGGCAAAAATGGTATTACCCTGTTTGTTTTGCTGACGGCCTTAAGCCTGTGGGTAAAATTCTTGCTAAGCGACCAACCGCCGATGATCTTCAGCTGGCCGGTGAGCGTTAAACTTGTGATGTGCGCGCTGGCGTTAGGATTAGCCTATGCCGCGTGGAACGTAGGGATACTGCACGGTAACGTCAGCCTGCTGGCCGTCGCCTCTTACTTTACGCCAGTGCTCTCTTCAGCGCTGGCGGCGGTATTGCTTAGCGCCGCGCTCTCCTGGTCGTTCTGGCAAGGCGCTGCGATGGTCTGCGTGGGCTCACTGCTCTGCTGGCAGGCCACCCGGCGATAACCGGGCTAGTCTCCGTAGAGCTTAATACTCAGGATATTGGTAATTGAACGGCCATTCCAGTGGTACTCCAGGTGCTCTGCCTGCGTCACCTTCGTGACCAGACAGGGCCGATACAGCACGTAGCAGGTGTGCCCGATATGGCGCACCGAACAATAATGAATACCATCCCTGCCCTGCATTTTTTGGCCCTGCGCAAAGACCTTCGACTGGCTATAATCCGTCGCGTGATAAAGGGGCGATGAGATAAACGGCTCGTGGGTGATATCCGCTAAGGTCGCATTAAATTCGGTAAACAGCACCCGCATTTGTACTTTTTGCGCCGGCTCGTTGGTATAACCAAAGATACGTTCCTGATGGTAGACCGTCTCTTTAATGGCGGTGTCGAGCTGAGGCGCGCAGTAGTAGCCGCCAAAATCGCCGGTGCTAAACCGCGCGCCTTCCGGATTAATATGGGTGAAGGCCGCCATCACGTAACTGCTGCCGTTAAGCCCAACCAGCCAGTCCGCTTTCGGCACCCGCATCAGCTCACCGGCCTGCTCCAGCAAGCGTTCATTGGTAAGCGCTTCAACGGCCCACACCGCTTCAAGCTCATCGCTGCTGGCGACATCCTCGAACAAATCAATGGTGGGATAGCGGCTGGGAATGATCCGGTACGCCGCTGCCCCTGTTACATCAATGAGTGGTGGCGTTTCAGTGCTCAAGCCATGCCCCCTCGCCAGGACTGAAGCCGGGTCGCGACCTCGTAGAGATCGGCAACACGTCCACCGTTCATCACATCCATCGCTGAACGTCCCGCAAAGAAAGGATGAGAATTTGGTTTGCGCACCCAGCCATAGATGCTGTCATCAGCGGTGAACAGCAAACGCAGGCATTTATGGATATTCAGGATGTAGCTCATCCGTTCCTGAATATCCAGACTTAAACGAATGCCGCCCTTCGACTCTTTGTATTTGTTCAATGTTGAACGTGAGCTAATACCCAGAAGCCGAAGCTGTTCATCTGTGTTGCACTGCCATTTTTCCAGGATGCGGAACACAACCGGCAGTGCCTTGCTGGTATCAACGTTACCGTTTACATGGCTTTCTTGTACTGTAGCCATATGTCCTCCCATGCTTCATTTCGCGACACGCCAAAAAACTGGCCTGTACATTTAATCACAATTGTAGTCTAACTGTTCAACAATGTACATTGTCGGATAAAAAGCCACAAGGGTCTACCCGGATTAAACCGGGTCCGGAATCTTAGCCAGGCTACGCCAGATCCCGCCAGCCAGCAGCATAAGCAGTACGCCTGCGGTCGCCAGCACGATGCTATGCGAATTGATAAACGCTATTTTTGCCGCCTCCATCAGGCTTTGCGCCGGAATGGCGGGCATCGACTGCGCCAGCTTGATCGCTTCGCTGATTGAGGAAGCTGCCTGCTCCGCGGCCATACCGTCGATCCCCGCGGGCAGCACGATTGACGAGGTATAGCTGCGGGTCAGGATCAGACCAAACAGCGCAATGCCCAGCCCCGCTCCCAGCTCGTAGGCCATCGTTTCGATGGCGCCTGCCGCTGCCGCTTTCTCTTTAGGCGCCGCCGCCATAATCGCCGCACTGGAGGCGAGCAGCGCGCTGGCAACGCTAAAGCCCAGCAGGGTCATCATCCCCCATGCCAGCCACGGGTGGGCGCTGAAATCGGTCATAGACAGGCCAAGGAAGCTCAGCGCGCTTAACAGCATTCCGCCGGTCGCCACCTCACGCAGCCCAAGTTTCGACACCAGTATGCCGGCAATTGGCCCGCTAAAGCCGCTCGCCACCATCAGCGGCAGCATAAAGAGCCCGGCTTCAAATGGCGTTTTACCGTGCACAAACTGCAGCTCCTGCGCCATCAGCAGCTCAAAGCCCACCAGGGTAATCAGCGCCGTCATTGCCATCATCACCCCGCTTAAAATAACGCGATGGGTAAAGAGACGCATGTCCACCATTGGACGCGCAGCCGAGAGCTGTTTACGCACAAACCAGTACAGCATACCGGCACCGGCGATCGCCACCATCGACACCAGCCACAGCGCAAGCTGCCCTTTCAGCGCCGACTTGGCACTAAACACCAGCATCAGAATGGCGGCAATCAGCACCAGCGCCTGGAGCAGATTCAGCGGCTGTTCCCGTCGCGCGGGCTGACGCGGAACCACTCTGGCATTAATGGCAATAACCACCAGCACAATCGGCACGTTGATCAGGAATACCGAGCCCCAATAAAAGTGTTCAAGCAGCATCCCGCCCACCAGTGGGCCAAACGCCGCGCCACCAGAGCCCACGGCCGCCCACAGCCCTAGCGCCATATTACGGTGACGAGCCTGCGCAAAGGTGGTGCGGATCCCGGCAAGCGTCGCGGGGACAATCATCGCCGCGCCAATGGCCAGCAGCGCGCGGGAGGCAATCAGCGTCAGCGCGGTTGGCGAAAACGCCGCCGCCAGCGATGCCAGACCAAAGATCCCGCTACCCAGCAGCAGCAGGCGTTTAAAACCAATCTTATCGCCGAGCGCGCCCATCGGCAGCACCATCCCGGCCATGACCAGTGAATAGATATCAATGATCCATAGCAGCTCATTGCCGCTGGTACCCAGCGCGACGCTCAGCGTCGGCGCGGCCACGTGCAGCACGGTGGCATCAATCGCCACCGGGATATAGACCATCAAAATAGCCATGAGCGTTAACCATTGGCGTGACATTTTTTGTTCCTCAAATCATTATTTATTGTTGGACATGCGTCCAGGAACGAGATCCTGCCGGATTGTTGAACGCATGTCCAATTTTTTGTTATTCTGTTCGAAACCCTACGTAAACGAAGAAAAATGAATTATTTAACCCGAGAAGAACGGCGGGAAGAGATCCTCAAAACCGCCATGAAGGTCGCGCTGAGCGGCGGCTTTAGCGCCATGACCGTTCGCCATATCGCCAGCGTCGCCGGGGTCTCCAGCGGCCAGGTGCACCACCACTTCACCTCGATTGGCGAACTGAAATCCCTCGCCTTTGTCCGGCTGATTCGTGAAATGCTCGATATGCCGCTGGTGGCCGATGACGCCAGCTGGCACGATCGCCTGTTTTCGATGCTCGGCAGCGACGATGGCCGCCTTGAACCCTATGTGCGTCTGTGCCGGGAAGCGCAACTGCTGGCGGACAGCGACAGTGATATTAAAGGCGCCTACCTACTGACGATGGATATGTGGCATAAGGAAACCGTTTCACTGATTGTGCAGGGCACAGAAGCAAATGAATTCAGACCAATAGATAGTGCGGAAAATATTGCCTGGCGATTAATTGCTCTGGTGTGTGGACTGGATGGAATTTATGCGCTAGGGATGACGGAAATAAGCGACGAGATCTTTGCTCGTTATATACAGCATTATATTACACTAGAACTCCACCCCGCATAATTTACATTTAGTAACAATTAACAACGTTTTATTCACAGCGCGTTTTCTTACAACGCGCTTTTTTTATCTATTCTTCAACGATAAAGAGATAAAACGGCCAGACGATAATAATCCTCTTCCTACCTACTTCGCTGTTTTTCCTTTGTTTCTTTTTTATGACGTGTCTATCGAGGGTATTATGCCAAGCAATGAGAAAGATAATCATTACCTTTTAAAAGAATGGAAACCGGAAAATCCTGCCTTCTGGGAAAATAAAGGTAAATCAATCGCAAGGCGAAATCTGTGGATTTCCGTGGCCTGCTTATTACTCGCGTTCTGCGTCTGGATGTTATTTAGCGCAGTGGCGGTCAATCTCAATAAAGTCGGTTTTAATTTTACAACTGACCAACTCTTTTTATTAACCGCACTGCCTTCTCTCTCTGGTGCTATTTTGCGCGTGCCCTACTCCTTTATGGTACCTATATTTGGAGGGCGCTATTGGACGGTATTAAGCACGGTTATCCTTGTTATTCCGTGTATTTGGTTAGGTATCGCCATTCAGGACACCGCTACTCCGTTCTGGGTATTTGTCATCATCGCTCTGCTGTGCGGTTTTGCAGGCGCTAACTTTGCCTCGAGCATGGGTAACATCAGTTTCTTCTTCCCCAAAGCCAAACAGGGCAGCGCGCTGGGGGTCAACGGTGGCCTTGGCAACCTTGGCGTTAGCGTGATGCAGATGGTTGCCCCGGCGGTCATTTTTCTGCCCATGTTCGCGTTTATCGGCATTCACGGCGTCACGCAGGAAGACGGTTCGACGCTGGCGCTCAGCAACGCCGCGTTAATCTGGGTGCCGCTCCTCGTGATTGCCACGCTCGCCGCCTGGTTTGGTATGAACGATATTGCCAGTTCCAAAGCCTCGGTGCGCGAACAGCTGCCGGTACTCAAACGTCCACATATGTGGCTGCTGAGCCTGCTTTATCTCGCCACCTTCGGCTCGTTTATCGGTTTCTCGGCAGGGTTTGCCATGCTGGCAAAAACCCAGTTCCCCGACGTTAACATCCTCAAACTCGCCTTCTTCGGGCCGTTTATCGGCGCGCTGGCGCGTTCGTTTGGCGGGGTGATCTCCGACCGACTCGGCGGCGTCAAGGTCACGCTGGTGAACTTCATTCTGATGGCGCTGTTCTCCGGCCTGCTGTTCCTGACCTTACCGGGCAGCGGTTCCGGCAGCTTCCTTGCCTTCTACGTGGTGTTTATGGGGCTGTTCCTCACCGCCGGTCTGGGCAGCGGTTCAACTTTCCAGATGATCGCCGTCATCTTCCGTCAAATCACCATCGACAGCGTGAAAAAGCGCGGCGGCACCGACGAGCAGGCCCAGCATGAAGCGGTGACCGACACCGCCGCCGCCCTGGGGTTTATCTCCGCCATTGGCGCGATCGGCGGCTTTTTCATTCCAAAAGCGTTCGGCACCTCGCTTGCCATGACCGGTTCGCCGGTTGGCGCCATGAAAGTGTTCTTTGTCTTTTACGTCGTCTGCGTACTGGTGACCTGGTTGGTCTATGGCCGCCGCAAACCGACGTCCAAATAAACATAAAAATGTGAGCAGTGTAACCACGGGGGCGCAATCCCCCGTCAGGAGAAAATGTCATGAGCAAACTACTGGATCGCTTTCGCTACTTTAAGCAGAAAGGCGAGACCTTTGCCAATGGTCACGGACAGGTCTATGACAATAACCGTGATTGGGAGGATAGCTACCGTCAGCGCTGGCAGTTCGACAAAATCGTCCGCTCGACGCACGGTGTGAACTGTACAGGCTCATGCAGTTGGAAGATTTATGTCAAAAATGGCCTGGTGACCTGGGAAACCCAGCAAACCGACTACCCGCGAACCCGCCCCGACATGCCCAACCATGAGCCCCGTGGCTGCCCCCGCGGCGCAAGCTACTCCTGGTATCTCTACAGCGCTAACCGCCTGAAATATCCGCTGGCGCGCAAGAAGTTGATTGAACTGTGGCGCGAGGCGCTGGCGCAGCAAACCGATCCGGTGCTGGCCTGGGACAGCATCATGCAAAGCCCGGAGAAAACCCGTCGCTACAAAGAGGCGCGCGGAAAAGGCGGATTCGTCCGTTCGTCGTGGAAAGAGTTGAACCAGCTGATCGCTGCCGCTAACGTCTGGACTATCAAAAACTACGGCCCCGACCGCGTGGCGGGCTTCTCGCCCATTCCGGCGATGTCGATGGTCTCTTATGCCGCGGGGACGCGCTACCTGTCGCTGATCGGCGGAACCTGCCTGAGCTTCTACGACTGGTACTGCGACCTGCCGCCGGCCTCGCCGATGACCTGGGGCGAGCAGACCGACGTGCCGGAGTCTGCCGACTGGTACAACTCCAGCTATATCATCGCCTGGGGCTCTAACGTCCCACAAACTCGCACCCCGGACGCCCACTTCTTCACCGAAGTACGCTACAAGGGAACCAAAACCATCGCCATTACCCCCGACTTCTCGGAAGTGGCCAAACTCAGCGATCAGTGGCTGGCGCCGAAACAGGGTACCGACAGCGCGCTGGCGATGGCGATGGGGCACGTGATCCTCAAAGCATTCCACCTGGATAATCCGAGCGATTATTTTATCAACTACTGCCGTCGCTATACCGACATGCCGATGCTGGTGATGCTCGATAGCCGGGAAGATGGTTCATACGTCGCGGGCCGAATGCTGCGCGCCGCCGACCTGGTCAATGGACTTGGCGAAAGTAATAACCCGGAGTGGAAAACCGTTGCCTACAACAGCGATGGCGAACTGGTGGTACCAAACGGGTCCATCGGCTTCCGCTGGGGTGAAAAAGGGAAATGGAACCTCGAATCACAGGCATCCGGTAAAGAGACCGAGCTGACGCTTTCTCTGCTCGATAATCGCGACACGGTGGCGGGCGTGGCCTTCCCCTACTTTGGCGGCAACGAAAACCCGCACTTCCGCAGCGTGAAACAAGATCCCATTCTGGTGCGCAAACTGCCAGCAAAAGAGCTCACCCTCGCCGACGGCAGCCGTCGCCTGGTGGTCAGTATTTATGACCTGACGCTGGCCAACTACGGGCTCGATCGCGGCCTGGACGACAATCTGGCGGCCAAAAGCTTTGACGAACTGAAAGCCTATACCCCTGCCTGGGCCGAACAGATCACCGGCGTGTCGCGGCAGAATATCGAAAAAATCGCCCTCGAATTCGCCGATACGGCGCATAAAACGCATGGCCGTTCGATGATTATTCTCGGTGCCGGGGTGAACCACTGGTACCACATGGACATGAACTACCGCGGCATGATCAACATGCTGGTGTTCTGCGGCTGTATTGGCAAAAGCGGCGGCGGCTGGGCGCACTACGTCGGCCAGGAGAAACTGCGGCCGCAAACCGGCTGGCTGCCGCTGGCCTTCGCGCTGGACTGGAACCGTCCACCGCGCCAGATGAACAGCACCTCTTATTTCTACAATCACGCCAGCCAGTGGCGCTACGAGAAGCTGACCGCGAAGGAGCTGCTCTCACCGCTGGCCGACCCGACGAAATATAGCGGTCACCTGATCGACTTTAACGTGCGCGCCGAGCGCATGGGCTGGCTGCCCTCCGCCCCGCAGCTCAATCTCAATCCGCTGTCACTGAAAGCGAAAGCCGACGCGGCCGGGATGACTCCGCAGGACTATACCGTACAAGGACTGAAGTCCGGAGAGATCCGCATGGCCTGCGAGCAGCCGGACAGCGGGAAGAACCACCCGCGCAATATGTTTATCTGGCGCTCAAACCTGCTGGGCTCCTCCGGTAAAGGTCATGAATATATGCTGAAGTACCTACTGGGGGCAGATAGCGGTATTCAGAGTGAGGAATTTGGCTCCGCAGAAGACGTGAAACCGGAAGAAGTGGAATGGCAGACCGCCGCGATTGAAGGCAAGCTCGATCTGCTGGTGACCCTCGATTTCCGCATGTCCAGCACCTGTTTGTTCTCCGATATCGTCCTGCCAACCGCCACCTGGTACGAAAAAGACGATATGAACACCTCGGATATGCACCCGTTTATCCACCCGCTGTCTGCCGCCGTCGATCCGGCATGGGAATCGAAAAGCGACTGGGAAATCTACAAAGGCATCGCCAAATCGTTCTCCGAAATCTGCCAGGGACATCTGGGTACGGAAACCGACGTAGTACTGCAACCCCTACAGCACGACTCCCCCGCCGAACTGGCGCAGCCGTTCGCGATTCAGGACTGGCGCAAAGGCGAATGCGATCTCATTCCGGGTAAGACCGCGCCAAATATTATCGCCGTGGAGCGCGATTATCCGGCCACCTACGAACGCTTTACCTCGCTCGGCCCGTTGATGGACAAGCTAGGTAACGGCGGCAAAGGCATCGGCTGGAAAACGCAAACCGAGGTCGATTTCCTCGGCAAGCTCAACTACGTCAAGCAGCAGGGCCCGGCGAAAGGTCGCCCCTGTATCGAGACGGCAATTGACGCTTCAGAAGTGATCCTCGCCCTCGCCCCGGAAACCAACGGGCAGGTTGCGGTGAAGGCCTGGCAGGCGCTGAGTGAATTTACCGGCCGCGACCACACCCACCTGGCAACCAACAAAGAGGACGAAAAAATCCGCTTCCGCGATATTCAGGCGCAACCGCGCAAGATTATCTCCAGCCCCACCTGGTCTGGTCTGGAAGACGAGCACGTCTCTTACAATGCGGGCTATACCAACGTTCACGAACTGATCCCGTGGCGCACCGTCTCCGGGCGTCAGTCGCTGTATCAGGATCACCCGTGGATGCGCGACTTCGGTGAAAGTCTGGTGGCCTATCGACCGCCGATTGACACCCGCAGCGTGAGCCAGATGAACGCTATTCCGCCGAATGGGTTCCCGGAAAAAGCGCTCAACTTCCTGACGCCACACCAGAAATGGGGCATCCACTCCACCTACAGCGAAAACCTGCTGATGCTGACGCTGTCGCGCGGCGGGCCAATCGTCTGGCTGAGTGAAACCGACGCCAAAGAGCTGGGCATTGCCGATAACGACTGGATTGAGGCGTTTAACGCCAACGGCGCGCTCACCGCCCGTGCGGTGGTCAGCCAGCGCGTGCCGCCGGGCATGACCATGATGTACCACGCCCAGGAGCGCCTGATGAATATTCCTGGCTCGGAAGTGACCGGGCGGCGCGGCGGGATCCACAACTCGGTAACCCGTATTTGCCCGAAACCCACCCATATGATCGGCGGCTATGCACAACTGGCCTGGGGCTTTAACTACTACGGAACGGTCGGTTCGAACCGTGATGAGTTCATTATGATTCGCAAAATGAAAAACATTAATTGGCTGGATGATGAAGGCAATGATCAGGTACAGGAGGCGGCAAAATGAAGATTCGCTCACAGGTTGGGATGGTGTTAAACCTCGATAAATGCATTGGCTGCCACACCTGCTCAGTGACCTGTAAGAACGTCTGGAGCAGCCGCGAAGGCATGGAGTATGCGTGGTTCAACAACGTCGAAACCAAGCCTGGCATCGGTTTCCCGAAAGACTGGGAAAACCAGGAAAAATGGCAAGGCGGCTGGGTACGCGGCATCAGCGGTAAACTGACGCCGCGCATGGGCGGACGCGTCGGCGTGCTGGCAAAAATCTTCGCTAACCCGCTGATCCCGGGCATCGACGACTACTATGAGCCGTTCACCTACGATTATCAGCATCTGCATAACGCGCCGGAAGGCAAAAACCTGCCGACCGCCCGCCCACGATCGCTGATCAGCGGCCAGCGGATGAACAAGATTGAATGGGGGCCGAACTGGGAGGAACTGCTCGGCGGCGAATTCGAAAAACGCGCCCACGACCACAACTTCCAGGAAATGCAAAAGGAGATGTACGGCCAGTTCGAAAATACCTTCATGATGTACCTGCCGCGCCTGTGCGAACACTGCCTCAACCCAAGCTGTGTCGCCACCTGCCCGAGCGGCGCTATCTACAAGCGTGAAGAAGACGGCATTGTCCTGATTGATCAGGACAAGTGCCGCGGCTGGCGCATGTGCATCAGCGGTTGCCCGTACAAAAAAATCTACTTCAACTGGAAAAGTGGTAAATCAGAAAAATGCATCTTCTGCTATCCGCGTATTGAGTCCGGCCAGCCGACCGTGTGCTCTGAAACCTGCGTCGGCCGTATCCGCTACCTCGGCGTGCTGTTGTACGACGCAGACCGCATTGAAGAAGCGGCCAGCACCGAGAAAGAGACCGATCTTTACGAGCGCCAGTGCGACGTGTTCCTCGACCCGAATGACCCGGCCGTCATTGAGGAAGCCTTGAAACAGGGGATCACTCAGAACACGATTGATGCCGCCCAGCGTTCGCCGGTCTACAAAATGGCGATGGACTGGAAGCTGGCGCTGCCGCTGCATCCGGAGTATCGCACGCTGCCGATGGTCTGGTACGTCCCGCCGTTGTCACCGATTCAGTCGGTCGCCGACGCGGGCGGCCTGCCGAAAACCGATAGCATCCTGCCCGCGGTGGAAAGCCTGCGCATTCCGGTGCAGTACCTGGCGAATATGCTCAGCGCCGGCGATACCGGCCCGGTACTACGCGCCCTGAAACGTATGATGGCGATGCGCCACTATAAGCGTTCGCAGACCGTAGAAGGCGTGACCGACACCCGCGCCATTGAGGAAGTGGGCCTCAGCGTGGAACAGGTCGAAGAGATGTATCGCTACCTGGCGATCGCCAACTACGAAGATCGCTTCGTAATCCCCACCAGCCACCGTGAAATGGCGGAAGACGCCTTCCCGGAACGCAACGGCTGCGGCTTCACCTTCGGCGACGGCTGCCACGGGTCAGACACCAAGTTCAACCTGTTTAACAGCCACCGTATCGACGCCATTAACATCGGGGAGAAAGACTAATGCGGATCCTGAAAATCATCGGGCTGCTGCTGGAGTACCCCGATGAACTCAGTTGGGACAACAAGGACGAGCTTTTTGCCCTGATTGACAGCGATGCCCCGGCGCTGCGCCCGTTCCTGGAGCAGCATCTGGCGGTCTCGCTGCTCGATAAGCAGGCCGAGTGGTGTGAGATTTTTGAGCGCGGGCGTGCGACCTCGCTGCTGCTGTTCGAGCATGTTCATGCCGAATCGCGTGACCGCGGCCAGGCGATGGTTGAGCTGATGGCGCAGTATGAACAGGTGGGTCTACAGCTCAACTGCCGCGAGCTGCCTGACTATCTGCCGCTCTATCTGGAGTACCTCAGCATTCTGCCGCAGGCTCAGGCACAGGAAGGCCTGCAAAACGTGGCGCCGATTCTGGCGCTGATTGGCGGTCGGCTGAAACAGCGTCAGGCGCCGTGGTATCAGCTGTTCGATACCCTGCTGACGCTGGCCAATACCTCACTATCAAGTGACAGTGTCACAAAACAGGTGGCGGGCGAAGCGCGAGACGATACCCGCCAGGCGCTGGATGCGGTCTGGGAAGAGGAACAGGTGAAGTTTATCGAAGATAACGCCACCGCCTGCGACAGTTCTCCGCTGCAGAGCTATCAACGACGCTTTAGCCAGGACGTGGCGCCACAGTATGTGGACGTCCGTATGGGAGGCCCGAAATGATACAGTACCTTAACGTCTTTTTTTACGACATCTACCCTTATCTCTGCGGCACGGTGTTCCTGCTGGGCAGTTGGCTGCGCTACGATTATGGCCAGTACACCTGGCGCGCCTCCTCCAGCCAGATGCTCGACAAACGCGGAATGGTGATTTGGTCAAACCTGTTCCATGTCGGCATCCTCGGCATCTTCTTCGGCCACTTCTTCGGCATGCTGACCCCGCACTGGGTGTATGAATCCTGGCTGCCGCTGTCGCAAAAACAGCTGATGGCGATGATTCTCGGCGGTGCCTGTGGGGTGATGACGTTGGTCGGCGGCGCTGGCTTGCTGATTCGCCGTCTGTTTAACCCACGTATTCGCGCCACCTCGTCGACCGCGGATATTCTGATCCTCAGCATTCTGCTGATCCAGTGCTGCCTCGGCCTGACCACCATTCCGTTCTCCGCGCAGCATCCGGACGGCAGCGAAATGCTGAAACTGGTCGACTGGGCACAGGCGGTGGTCACCTTCCATGGCGGCGCCTCCGCACACCTGGACGGCGTAGCCTGGGTCTACCGCGTGCATCTGGTACTCGGCATGACCATCTTCCTGCTGTTCCCGTTCACCCGCCTGGTGCACGTCTGGAGCGCGCCGGTGGAATATCTGACCCGTCGTTATCAGGTGGTGCGTTCACGCCGATAGCCTTTTCGAACCCTGTAACCCGGCCGAGCATCGCGACGCCGGGTTTTTTATGCCACAAATAAAATATTAAACCTATTCTCAACCACTTTATCTTTCACCGCCACAATGCGTAATAACGCGCTATATTACGCTCGTTGAATTTATCGTAGTGTCTGACAGCACGCGGGAAATATAAATTCACCCAGCATCGTAATTAATAATCTTGTTATGGCGAGGCTCCTGAATAAACATAAGTTATCGCCCTGGTGGTATCGAGAGAGACCATCACAGGGAAATACAGGCATCCATCGAATCAAGGTGTTGCCAAGATAACTTCTGACGGCTCAAGGCCGTACAGATACGTTGTTCAGTGCTAAAACCGGGACGTAGGGATTTTTCTCAGCTTTTCCTGTTTTGTTCGCCCTATATAGAATTTCTATAGGGAACATTTTAATGTCTTACATTCATGCCACTGCACCGCACTACCCAACCGTCCCTGTAACGGGCGATCTTATTGCAAGCTACATGTCGAAAACGTTTATTTCGCTGCCGGAACCACTGAGCGTAAAAGAAGCGCGCGAGATGTTCCTGCGACAATTAAATGACGACCATTTCCCCTGCGCCGTATTCGTGGTTTCCGGCGACAACCTGCGCGGAATATTATCGACACGCACGCTGCTCCAGGCGTCCGATGATAATCAGCCGGTCGCGCAGTTGATGACCACCACCCTATACCACGTCGGCCCGGACGATACCCGCGACGTGGCAGCGGAACTGATCGAAAAGCACCGTCTGACCCTGCTGCCGGTGATTAAAAACGGCAAGCTTATAGGCTGTCTGAATGAAAAAGAGATCGACCAGCTGCTAGCGGATGAAATCACCGAAGACGCGCAGCTTCAGGGGGCGACGTTGCCGCTGGAAAAACCGTATCTGGAGATAAGCCCGGTTACGCTGTGGAAAAAACGCGCCGTCTGGCTGCTGCTGCTGTTTATCGCTGAGGCTTACACCAGCACCGTTATCCAACACTTTGAAGAGGCGCTGGAATCCGCCATCGCACTGGCGTTCTTTATCCCACTGCTGATTGGCACCGGAGGCAACAGCGGCACGCAGATAACGTCCACCCTGGTGCGCGCGATGGCGCTTGGCGAAGTGGGCCTTCGGGATCTGGGACGGATCCTGCGTAAAGAGATGTCGACGGCAATGCTGGTCGCCATCACCCTCGGCGCGGCAGGCTGCCTGCGGGCGTGGATAATGGGCATTGGCCCGGAAATTACCTTTATCGTCAGCCTGACGCTGGTGTGCGTCACCCTCTGGAGCGCCGTGGTTTCCTCTGTGATCCCGCTGGTCATCAAACGCGTCGGCATTGACCCGGCGGTGGTCTCCGCGCCGTTTATCGCGACGCTGATTGACGGCACCGGGCTGATTATCTACTTCAAAATCGCCCAGCACTTCTTAGGGTTAAACTAAGCGAACGCCCGGCCGAGGGATAGCCAACGCCGGGCTACAGGGCGGCGATGATTTTGTTAATGAGGATTTCCGGTGAGCCCATTGCGAAAATCTGGATATCGCCCAGCGCCATATAGTCGGGAAATCGCTGGCGGAACTTGGCCTCTTCTTTATCCCGTTCGAGCCCAAATCCGCGTTTAAGCTGACGCGTAACGATGCAGTCACACGCGACATCGACATCCTTTGACGGCATAAGCAAAATAGAACGCCCGGACTCCCGCACGCGCTGGCGGTTGCGTTGAACGATATCCGGGCGAATATCGGTTGCAAGAAAACCGGAAGACAGCGCAAAAACCACATTATGATGGCGCAGCTCAACCGATAGCGCTTCAAACAGCGCGGAGTTTTGTTCAAGATAAGCTTCATAGCCGTCAGTCTTGAGGTAATCACGAATGTTTGCCAGACGTTCGCAAAATTGCGTATCAAGATCGACAAACGCGTAGCCAAGCCGTTCGGCCAGTCTTTCCCCGACGGTGCTTTTCCCCACCCCGCCAGGGCCAATCATATAAAGATGCACGCTCCCCCCATCACTCGACCAGAACAATGTCGCGAACATAGCTATTCAAACACAAACGTATCTCCGGTCGCCGGGGAGATAACCTCCGGTAACCACAGTTTTCCCCACGCGCCAGTGCAGTGGCAACCCATGATTTTATCGGGCTTTAACTGCTGGAGAAACTGCCTGCTCTGCCAAAGCGTACGCGGAGAGGCGCAGCGCAAATGAAAGCCGCCAATCAGCGCATGAACGCGGTTTATCCCGGTAATTTTCTGACAGTGCTGGACAATGTTAATGATTCCACGATGTCCGCAGCCGGTAATAATCACCAGCCCGCGTTCCGACAAGTAGATCAGTACCCCTTCATCAATCACATAATCCGTTTTACCCGCGGCCACGCCATAGGCTCGGGGATGATCGACGCCGATCTCACCGGACCAGATAAAACGTTCGCTAATCGGCAACGGTGTGCGGGTGTACTCCATGTGATGACGGGTGTAATCAATATCCAGCGAGAGTTTTTTGATTTTATGGCTGCGCCCCGCAACGTTCACCGCGGCAAAGCGCTCCTGCCCAATTGTCGGGTGGCAGATGATGCGACTATTGTCCGGCAGCCAGGGAACGCCGCCGCAATGATCGTAATGACCGTGCGAAAGCACCGTCGCCGTGAGGTTATCAAGAGAAACGCCCATCAAAGCAGCATTGTGAAGGAAACTGTCATCCGGGCCAGTGTCGAACAAAACAGAGGTGGTTTCATCCTGCAGCAACAGGCTTAATCCGGCTCGGTTCCGTAACCGACTGTCGGCATCGCTGGCGAGATGATTTTCCAGTAAAACACGAAGCGTTAATGCCATGATCATTCATCCCTGAGGGTTTACCCCGGCGTCGGCTATCCCTCGGCCGGGCTACCTGTTATTTACCGGCTTCCGGATGGGTGTCGAATGCCGCCATTACCGCCGCCAGTTCGCTGACGCTAAAACCATATTTCGGATCGGTGACGCCAAGTCCAAAGCGGGTTTGTAGCGCTTCATACAGCGCGGGCACGTCCGGAAAATCCACCTTCTCGACCACGTGGTTTTTATCCCAATGGGTAAAGTGAAAGTTAGTCAACGTCATCTTGCCGCCGTCCGGTAGATGGCGGCACATCAGCAGGTGATGACGGAAATGCGACTGCGGCCAGTGCGCCGACCAGAAGTTGCCCATCACATAGTCAGAAGCGTACTGACGACCCAAATCAAAATGATACATCGACTGCCAGTGATCGTGATGGCTGTATTGCAGGATCCACTCCTGATTTTCATACAGCAAACGGTAATCACCGTGCGGGGTCGATTGCACAATATCCGCCAGCAGCTTGATCGGCGCGGTCAGCGTCTGGCCGCCAAAACCAACGTCGGCAATCCAGCGCTCTCCGTCGACCTCGACCAGCAGCAGGCGATGGGTACGCGGCGGCATCTGCGGCGGATGCGCCAGCACAACCCGCCCCAGCAGGCTACGCACGTGAAAGCCAATCTCCCGCAGCACGCGTTCAAACAGGCCATTCTGTTCAAAACAGTAGCCGCCACGATGGGCGTTAACCAGCTTGTCTTCCAGCGCCTGGTCGTCAAGATGCATCTCGCGTGGCAGGAGTACGTCGAGATTCTCAAAGGGAATTGCGCTGTTGTGATGGATATGCAAACTACGCAGCGTTTCCACCGAGACGTCGGGAGTGCCCGTCCAACCCAGACGAGCAAAATAGGCGTTTAAAAAAGGGGTCATCAATGGCTCCAGCATGAGGTTTCCGTCTTTTATAGCTTATTTTGCGCTTAAGAATGATTGTTTTGTGCGATCGGTTGAGGCGGCGTGTACAACGTCAAGCGCCCCACTTTATTCTGTATATTGCTTACGATTTTCACACCAATTAGTGTGAAAGCTGCATACCTTCATTCTCAGAGGAACCTCTATGAGCCGTTTTCGCCCCGTCGAACTTCACCACGCCAGCCGTTTACTTAACCATGGCCCAACCATTCTGATAACCAGCTATGACGATGAAACGAAGCGCCGCAACGTGATGGCCGCGGCCTGGTCTATGCCGGTTGAATTCGAACCGCCGCGTATCGCCATTGTGGTGGATAAAAATGCCTGGTCACGGGAAATTATTGAACGTAATGGCACCTTTGGCATTGTGGTGCCGGGCGTTGCCGCCGCCAACTGGACCTATGCGGTTGGCAGCATCAGCGGGCGCGAAGAGGATAAATTCAATGCCTACGGTATTCCGACAATCAACGGACCGGTGCTTGGATTGCCGGTGATAGAAGAAAAATGCCTGGCATGGATGGAGTGCCGACTCCTGCCCGCCACCGCAGCGGCATCACACTTTGACACCCTGTTTGGCGAGGTGGTGTCCGCTGCTGCTGATGAGCGGGCGTTCGTCGCCGGACGTTGGCAGTTCGACGATGATAAGCGCAATACGCTACATCATCTTGGCGCAGGCACCTTTGTCGCCAGCGGTAAACAGATCCGCGTGCCGCTCATTGACGCGCAATAAGGCCTTTTTTGAAGACTGCGCAAAAAATTTGTGCAGTCTCCTTAGCAGGAATGAAACACTGTTCCAACAACTCTTTGTTTTATCAACAATTCCCTCCCCTATTTCGCGCAAAAAAACCTCTGCGTAGACCAATAAAATATCGGCAATGCTCACAGAATATGAACGCAAAATTTTTTCGTATTGCGCATATGAAATGCGTAGTGATTTAATCCTTATTGCCAAATCTTCTTTACACGTAGACTGAGAATAAAAATGGAAAAGCGTTCACTGAATAAAAATATTGATTTACTCCTGCGCGGCTTTACTGAATTAAAAGATAATGGGCGTTTTAATGAACCCAATCTTGACGGGAGCGCCGGAGATTATATTTCATTCTCCAGTTGGGAATGGCCGCAGGGCGTTGGGCTATTTGGACTGGTACGTTTATGGGAAAACACAAAGTCTGATGATCTATATCAAATTATCGACCAGTGGTTTCAGGGAAATATCGAAAAAGGTCTGCCGAGCCTCAACGTAAATACCACCGCGCCGATGCTGCCCCTCTCGCTGTTCTGGTCCCATCACCGTCAGCCGCACTACCAGCAGGTGCTGGATAACTGGGCAAACCGCGTGATGACTGAGCTTCCGCGCACCCCGGAGCAAGGCTTCCAGCATGTGGTTTCCGACGGTATTAACGAAATGGAGATCTGGGACGACACGCTGTTTATGGTGGTGCTATTCCTCGCGCACTACGGTACGGTTTCCGGGCGTCAGGAGTTGGTTGATGAGGCGGTGCGTCAGTTCCTGCTGCATGCGCGCTATCTTAACGATCCGCAAACCGGTTTGTGGTACCACGGCTGGAGCTTTGTTGAGAACAGCAACTTTGCCAAAGCCCGCTGGGCGCGCGGTAACGCGTGGATTACCGTTGGTATCCTTGAGCTGCTGGAACTGGCAGACGTGGGCGCAGGCGTGCGCGAATACCTGATCGAGTGCCTGAAAAAACAGGTGAATACGTTGATTGACCTGCAGGCGGATAACGGCGCCTGGCATACCCTGCTGGATCATCCCGATTCTTACATCGAAATTTCCGCAACCGCCGGTTTTGGCTACGGCTTATTAAAAGGCGCACGCCTGGGAATTGGCGACGAACGCTGGTTAGAGGCAGGAATGAAAGCGCTGGCGATTGTTCAGGATAATATTGATGCTGAAGGAACTGTTCATAATGTTTCTTATGGCACGCGAATGGGGCGAACCCTGCAATTTTATAAAGACATTCCATTACAACCAACCGGCTATGGGCAAGCGTTGGCAATATTATGCCTGAGTGAAGGTTTGCGCCTGGCGGATAACAAATAAAATACGACTCTTCTCTTTGGGAGAAAAAAATGGCTATTGAATATAGTAATTTTAATTTAACGGCGGGAAACGCCGTGCGCTACTGGCAGCTATCTGATATTACAAGTTTGCGCTATGACACGGTGGATTCACCGATGGCAGGCGAAATGGATCCGTTTTTCTTTTTAAGCAAACATAAAAACTTTATTCCTCACACCTATCCGTGCCGCGATGATTTTCGCCAGCACTTTGCCGAGAAAAAGCCTCAGCCGTTCGCCAGTGCAAGCTACACGCGTTGGTGGTTCCCGTTTGCCTCTGACAGAGTCGATCTCTCAGGCTTTTGGTTCCGGCCAACCCGCGTTGGCGCCTGGGCCAGAACGCAGCTCGACTGCCCACAGGCGGGTGAGTATCGTTTCCGTCTGGCGACCTGCGGCGGCGCATTGCTCAAGCTGAATGGCGAAGAAGTGCTCTGGATGGCGGATTATCAGCGCAACCTGGAAAACCAGCGCGAATTCACCCTTTCGCTGAAAGCGGGGAAAAATGAGCTGGAGCTGTGGTTTGATGACTTAGCCGAACGCGATATTCGCTTCTTTTTCCAGCTCAACTACCTTGCCGGCGAACCGCTGCAGATCGCACTGGAAACCCCGCTGGTCGACGCGCAGGTCAAGGAGATGGAGCAGCTGCTTGACGGCGCATCCTTTGAGCATCCGGTGTATAACCGCGGCACTATTCGTCTGGTATTTCCTCAGCCGGCATCGACGGACTATGACCTGCACGTCAATGTGCTGGGCGATTTTATCTCTCTCGATGAACCGGTCGCGCTGGACAGCCGTCTGCCTGCCGGCGAGTCGCTGGTCGCCATTGCGGAAAGTGAAGACATCCCGGCTGACTTCCGTAATTTCCACATTACGCTGCAACGCGAAGGTTTCAGGATAAGCCGCACCCTCGGCGTCGAAATCTGCCACGCCGACCGACAGACGGCGATCCCGCAAACCCAGGAAGCGCGCATTGCGGAGGCGTTGAACGTCGTCGCTCAGGAAGGCGAATACAGCAGCGTTAAAGCGCTGGCGCGCCTGGCCTGCGGTCTCAACGATGAGCAAACTCAGCAGATGCTGGATGGCGTTCTGCCGTCGGTACTCGACTGCCATGATTGCGCTGACTTTACGCTGGTGCCGTTGCTGTGGTGTCGCACCGTGTGGGGCGACAAGATCGATCCCGCGGTTCGCGGGCGCATCGATGATGCCATTCTGCGCTTCCGTTACTGGATGGATGAACCGGGCAATGATGTTCAGTGGTACTTCTCTGAGAACCACGCGCTGCTGTTCCACACCGCCGCGCTGCTGGCAGGCAACCTCTTCCCGGATGCCATTTTCACCCGCTCCGGGCGCAGCGGCCGCGAACAGGCGGCGGCAGGTAAGGCTCGCGTCATCAGCTGGCTGGATCATTTCGAGCAGTGTGAAATGGCCGAATGGAACTCGGTGCCTTATTTCCCTATCGACCTGAAAGGGCTCACCGCGCTGGCAGCCCTGTCTGGCGACGAGCAAATCAGCCAACGCGCCATTGCGGCGATCACGCGTTTGCTGGCACAGATTGCCCGTTCCGCTCACCAGGGATTCCTGACCGCGTCGCAGGGGCGTTCTTACGAACATACCCTTCGCGCCGGGCGCTCTCTGGAGCTGGCGGCGATATCGCGTCTGCTCTGGGGTAAAGGCAACTACGGCTGCCGTTTCCATGCCCTGCCGCAACTCGCCCTGCTGCTGCGCGATGGCCTGCTCACCCTGCCGGCAGAACTGGCGGAGGTGGCTGCATGGCAAAAAGAGAGCGCCATTGAGTGGTGCTTTGCTCAGGGGGCCAACCGGATTGCCAAACTCTATCACTACAAAAACCGCCACGCGGCGATGGGCTCAATTGCCGGCTACCGCTGGGGAGAATGGGGTTATCAGGAGACGCCTTTCCATTTGCGTCTTGGCAACCAACCCGAAGCGCAGATCTGGATTAACCACCCCGGTGAAACCCTCCACGGCGGTTTCGGTCGCCCTTCTTACTGGGGTGGCTGCGGCACGCTGCCTCGCGTTCAGCAATATCGCGGGCTGGCCGTACTGACGTTCAATCTGCATGCCGATCAACCGCCGTTTACGCACGCATGGCTGCCGCAAAGCCAGTTCGATGAAGTCGCTATCAGCGGCCAGCGCGCTGCCGTACGTAGCGGCGACGGCATGGCGCTGCTGGTGGGCAATCAGGCGTTCGAAACGGTGAATACGGGCCCAACCCGCGGCTGTGAAATTCGCCTTAACGGGCAACAAACCTGCTGGCTGGTTCGCATCAACGATCGGGTCGACAGCGACATGGAGACTTTCAGCGCGCGCTTTAACGATCTGACCATGACGCAACATGACGACGGCAGTATCGAAGTCAACGATCCGCTGTACGGCACGGTGCGTTTCCTGGCCGATGGACGAGTGAGCGCCGAAAACCGCACGCTTGACCCACAGCAGTGGACCGTTGCAGGCAGTAGCAGTGAACTTCCTCTGTAACCAACGCCCGGCAGAGACCGGGCAAGGAAAATAATAATGGATACGCAAATAGATAAACCGTCTGCGCCTGCCGGGCAGACCTCTGGTGACGTTAATCCGAATACGCTGCACAACCCCGCTCGCGAAGTGGCGAAACCGAAAAGCAACTATCGCTGGGTGGTGTGTTCCATGCTGGTTTTTGCGACGACGGTTAACTACATGGACCGTCAAATTCTCGGCCTGCTGGCGCCGATGCTGCAAAAAGATATCGGCTGGACGCAAATGGAGTACAGCTGGTTGGTCAATGCGTTTACCGTCGCCTACGGCGTCGGCACGCTGGTGTGCGGGCGCATTATCGACAAACTGGGGACCAAAATCAGCTATGCGGTGGCGATGGTGGTCTGGAGCGCCGCGGCAATGGCGCACGCGGTCGTCGGTTCGGTCGCCGGTTTTGCGCTGGTGCGCGTGCTGCTTGGTCTCGGTGAGTCCGCTAACTTCCCGGCCGCGATGAAGGTGATTGCCGAGTGGCATCCCAAGAAAGAACGTACGCTGGCCACCGGTATTCTCGGGGTTGCGGTCAATATCGGCGTGGTTATCTCGCCGGCGTTGATCCCGCTTATCGCGGTGCATTACGGCTGGCACGGCGCATTCTTAATTCTTGGCGCCGTCGGCTTCCTGTGGCTGATTCCGTGGTTTATCGCCTTTGGTCCGGTGAAAGCGAAAGCCAGCGCCGAAGAGCAAGCGTGGATTGCCCAGGATAAAGAAGAAACCGTCAGCGTTTCCGCGATCAAATGGACGCGTCTGCTGGGCTACCGTCAACTGTGGGCTGTCGCATTAGGCAAAATGTTGACCGACCCCATCTGGTGGTTCTTCCTGTTCTGGCTGCCGAAGTGGCTCAACGAGTCACGCGGTATCAACATGGAAGGTCTGGGTCTGCCGCTGATTGTCATTTATCTGTTCGCGATCGTCGGCAGTCTGGGCGCGGGCTGGTTACCCGGTAAGTTGATGAGCAAAGGCTTTAGCACCGCCCGTGCACGTAAAATCACCATGCTGATTTGCGCCTGTCTGGTACTGCCGATTTTCGCCGCCACTCAGGTCGAAAATCTGTGGGCCGCCGTCGCGCTGGTCGGTTTAGCGGCGGCAGCACACCAGGGTTGGTCCGCCAACATTCTGACTTCGGTATCCGACCTGTTCCCAAGCGCCGCCGTCGGCTCCGTCGTCGGGATCGGCAGCACCTTCGGGATGATCGGCAGCGTTATCTTCTCTACGGTCATTGGCGCCGTGCTGGAAGCCTCCGGCAACTACTGGGCGCTGTTCGCCATCAGCTCAGTCGCTTACCTGTTGGCATGGGCGGTGATGTATCTGCTGTTAGTGCCGAAAATGGAACGGGCTAAATTCGAGTAACCCGCTCCTCTCCGGCTGGCCCGTATCAGGCGATACGGGCCACCGATTGACGCTCAACGATGGCGCACGCCAGCTCAATCCGTCGCGGTATTTCCACACTCCCTGCAATCATATCCTGCAACAGCTCCAGCGCCAGCGTGCCAATTTCCTGTACCGGCAAATGTACGGTGGTCAACGGCGGCGTGGCAAACTCCGCCTGCGGCAGGTTATTCATCCCGATCACCGAAATATCTTCCGGCACGCGCAGCCCTAAGGCCCGCACGCCATTGATCGCCCCGAGCGCCAGCGAATCATTCGCACACAGTATTGCCGTGCACTCCCGCGGATTATCGCGAAAACGCGCGATCACCGCCTGCTCCGCCAGTTCCGGCAGCCAGTCGGTGACCGTCAAAATACGTGAATCGTCGCACTGCAGTTGGCGGCAGCGCATCGCGTCTCGCCAGCCGTCTTCACGCTGTTCAATCGTTCGGCGGCCCGGGTGCGTTAAAAACAGAATATCGCGATGGCCGCGATCCAGCAGGTATTCACAGGCCATGCGCGTGGCAGAACGGTTACACGGCAGCACGCTGGATAAGCGCATCAGCGGATCTTCGGTGTTCACCAACACCGCCGGTTTTTTCAGGTTCACCACCGTATTGAGAAAGCCGCTGTCATCCACCGTCAGCGCCAGTACGCCCCCGACGTCCGGTTCCTCCAGCAGCGCTTGCAGGGCACCGTTATCATTATCGTTGAGCGGATGGGTGGTGAGATCAACGCCCAGCACTTTCGCCCGTTCCTTCAAGCCTTGCAGAACATACCAGCTGAACTGGTAGCGGTTATAATCGAGCATCGCTACCTGTGAAATGGCCAGCACAATGCGCGCGCCACCCAGCTCCTGAGCCGGCGTGTAACGCATCGCCCGCGCCACTTCCTGAATACGCGTACGCAGTTCATGGCTGACCCCTTTTTCACCGGAGAGCGCCCGTGACACCGTACTGAGCGAAGTGCGACAACGGGTCGCAATATCTTCCAGCCGGACGCGGCGATATCCCGCATCGCGCTCGGCCTGATTGTCTGATTTACTCATCTCTCATCCTTTCTGCCGCCGCTCTTCACTCGGCGTAATTCCAAAGACCTTTTTATACAGTGTGGTGAAATGATTGCTGTTAGCAAAGCCGCATAAATAGGCAATTTCGGTCACCGACATTTCCGTTTCACGTAATTTAACCCGTGCTGAAACCAACCGCAGCCGTTTTAAATAGTTATCCGGCGTTAATCCCGTCGCCTCTTTAATATGACGAAACGCGGTGCGGGTCGTTAAATGGAAGCGCTCGGCAAGCTGTTGCCAGTTATGGTCTTCAAAACAGTGTTCTTGTAGCCAGGTTAATAACTTATGCAGTTTATATTTGGTCGAGCTGTATTCCGCCTGCGTTTGCGCGTATTGCAGCGTAGTGACCAGCTGAAAAAAACGCGCTTCGCGTAACGCCTGATTTTTCGCTTCCCGCATCTCTGGAAGAAAGATCTGTGCAATCATCTCTTTACACGCCATACGTGTCTCCGGCGACAGCCAGCCGTAACAGCTGGCCTGCTGCGCTGAAAACTGCCCCAGCAGCGTGTCAATCTGCCGCAAATAATGAAACGGCACCTGCGGATTGATCAAAATATTAATCAGCTTAAGGGTTCCCAGCTCGTCGTAAAAATGAAAATCGCCAGATTTGACGTAAAAAACGTCCCCTTGTTGAATATACAACGGGCGACCATTAATAACATGCAGACCGTGGCCCTGCTCCACAATCACCAGTTCATCAAACTCGTGGCTATGCTCGCAGTTATTATCCTCCGGGTCGCTGGCATACATCGCCAGCTTATCGCCGGTACTGGCGAAATAATATTCAGTAGTCAGTGTAATCATTGATGCTATCCAAACGGCTTACCGCACGACGGCACGATAAGCCATTTTTGCCCCAACGACGATTGAGAATCGCGGATTTGTGATCGTCAGTCGCACTATCCCACCATCAGTGCCACTCTCGCGCCAAATTTGGCATTAGCAGAGTGGTTGCCGTCCCTCACGCCGCCGTATCCTGCGGACAACTTATTCCGAGGACGTCGTATGTCACAAGCCATTCAGCTTAATGCCCAGCTCCCCATGGTCCGCCAGCCGCAGTTCTTGCACAAGGCAGACTCGCTCACCCCTGAGTTGCATCGTCAACCGCGATTGCCGCTTGCCGTCATTAACGCCGTTGCCGATCCGCAGGCGCTGTTCGGCTGGCGCGCCGAGCCGCTCTGTTCGCTGGAAGCGCTGTATCAGCGCGAGTTCAGCGAAGGCGAAAGCGTGATTATCGATTTTGGCAGCCACTGCGTCGGTTATCTGCAGTTTGCCTGCCACAGCGCCGGGAGCCCGCCGGATGCCCCCGCCCATCTGCAACTCACCTTTGGCGAGACACTCTGCGAGGTGTGCGAACCGTTTAGCGATTACCGCGGATGGCTCAGCAGCAGTTGGCTGCAACAGCAGGATTTATGGCTGGACGTGTTGCCCGCCGAGGTTGCGCTACCGCGTCGCTACTGCTGCCGCTACGTGAAAATTGAGGTCAAAGCCGTGTCGCGCAAATTCCGCCTGCGCTTCGACAGCCTGTTGCTCAACACCGTCACTTCAGCTCCCGAGCAGTGTCCGTCATGTGAGAGCGCCGACGCCGAACTCCAGGCCATTGACCGGGTGTCGGTACTGACGCTGAAAAACTGTATGCAGGAGGTCTTTGAAGACGGTCCGAAGCGCGACCGCCGCCTGTGGCTCGGCGATCTTCGCCTGCAGGCACTGGTCAATGACGTGACCTTTGCCCGCCACGATCTGGTGCGTCGTTGCCTGTATCTGTTCGCGGGTCACACGCGTGCCGACGGCATGGTTTCCGCCAACGTCTTCGTCAAACCGCAGACGATCGCCGACGACACCTTCCTGTTCGACTACTCGCTGTTTTTTGTCGATGTTCTCTACAACTATCTGCAAAGCGCCGAAGATCTTGCCACAGCGCGCGAATTGTGGCCGGTCGCCAGACGACAGCTCGAACTGGCCTTTACCCGCCTCGACGACAGTGGGATCGTGCGCGACAGCGACGACTGGTGGGTGTTTATCGACTGGCAGGAAAGTTTAAACAAACAGGCCGCGGCCCAGGGCGTGCTGATCTACTGCCTGCAACGCGGCCTGTGGCTGGCTGAACGGTTTGAGCCGCAGCTTGTCGCCGCCTATCGCGCACAGCTTCAGCGCTTAAAAGCCGTGGCGCAAACGCAGTTCTGGGATGACGCGCAGGGCTATTTCATCAGCGGCGAGGCGCGCCAGGTTTCCTGGGCTTCGCAAATCTGGCTGGTGCTGGCGGAAGTCGGCCACCCGGAACAGCGTCTGGCGGTTATGCAGCGGCTGCTGAGCCATCCGCCCGCGATCGCCATGAATACCCCCTATCTCCGCCACCATTTTATTGCCGCCCTGCTGCAATGCGGGCTGCGCGAGCAGGCAGTCAAGGAGATCAAAGCCTACTGGGGTGAAATGGTGCGCTATGGCGCGGACACCTTCTGGGAAGTGTTTGATCCGCAGCATCCTGAATTTTCTCCGTATGGTAGCAAGCTTATCAATAGCTACTGCCATGCATGGAGCTGTACCCCGGCCTGGTTTATCCGCCTGTACGGTCTGTAACAACTAACGCGAGTTTATTTATATGGCAGAAACAACGTTTGAACGCTGGAAACAGCGCGTGGGCTACGGTATCGCCGATCTCTCCTGCAACCTGGTGTGGCAGCTTATCTCGCTTTACCTGATGTTTTTTTACACCGACGTGATGGGCTTACCGGCTTACTACGTCGGGTTGATGTTCCTCATCACCCGCCTGGTCGACGGCGTGGCCGACGTGCTGATGGGGCTGGTGATTGACAATACCGCGACCCGCTGGGGGCGCTGCCGCCCCTATTTGCTGTTCGGCGCGGTTCCCTTTGGTCTGCTGTGCATTCTGGCGTTCTATGTCCCGGATTTTGGCACCACCGGCAAACTGGTTTACGCCTTTATCACCTATTTGTGTCTGTCGTTCCTCTATACGCTGGTGAATATTCCGTTCTGCGCCATGCTGCCGTTCCTGACCAATGACTCCGGCGAGCGCACCACGCTCTCTACCGTGCGCATTTTGCTCGGCTCCCTTGGCGCAACCATTGTAGCCGTCGCCACGCTGCCGCTGGTCAGCGCACTGGGTAAAGGTAACCAGGCGCACGGTTTCTTCTACACGGCGATCGTGTTCGGCGTGATCGCTACCTTCTTTTTGCTGGTCAGCTTTCGCAACGTGAAAGAGAGTATCAGCATTACTCAGGAGCGCATGACCCTCAAGCGCGCGTGGGTGAGCCTGCGAGCCAACCGACCGTGGTTTGTTTTCGCCATCAATATCTTTCTGATGTGGGGCGCATTTTTCTTCCAGACCGGCGCGCTGGTGTACTTCTTCCACTACTACGTCGGCAACGTTGAGTTGACGGCGGTGGTCGCGGGGATTTCCACCTTCGTGCCGCTGCTCGGTACGCTAACGGTGCCGATGCTGGCCAGCCGCATGAAAAAACGTCATGTCTATCTGGTCGCCAGCACCATTAACCTGCTGGGCATGGGGGTGATGATTGCCGCCGGAGCGAATACGTGGGGGCTGATTGTTGGCGCCGTGATCCTGTCGCTCGGCGCAGGTCAACGCACGGCGATTTACTTTTCGATGCAGGCCGACCCGGTCGACTACGGGGTATGGAAAACCGGCATTAATACCGCAGGTATTCTCACCTCTATTAATGGCTTCCTCGGTAAAGTCGCCATGGCGGGAGCCGGGGCTATTATCGGCGTGCTGCTCTCCTCCAGCGGCTATGTCGCCAACGCGACGCAAAGCGACAGCGCTATGCTGGCGATAAAAGCCTGCTATCTGTATATCCCGGCGCTGCTGATTGTCGCTTCGATGATCTGCATTGGGCGCTTCTATCGTCTGGATGACGACTACGAGCAGATTCGCGCCGACCTGGATGCGGGGCGGCATGCGTCAGAAGAGATGACCGCGGTCGCCGCAACGAAAACCGCATAATATCCGTGCAGAAGTCGCCCGGCGTGCCAGAACAACGCCGGGCGACTGCGTCATCACATACTGTAACCCGGCTTTTTAATCAGCGTCTCCATCTGCGGCGCAATCTCGCTATCCCAGACCTGCTGCCAGTCGCTTTCCTGCACCTGATTCAGGGCCACGCTCACCGAGCGGTCTTTGGTATTAAGATGGCGAATCAACACTTCAGTGATGTCCGCCGCGAGCGCGGTTTTCTGTTCATCGTTCAGGTCGCGGGGGAAACATTTAATATCAACGTGTGGCATGGGCAGGACTCCTTATAATGAGACCCCTAAAACTACCACAGTCAGGCCGCTTCATCCGTCATTTCGTGCGCGAGCAAGGAGTGAATTCAGCGCTTAATTGCGCGATAAACGCCTCGGTTTCCCGCTGATTGCGCAGGCGTACAAAGCGGATGTGCGCCCAAGCTGGATCGGCCATGTCTTGCAGGTAGCGCTGGCGGTTGAGACGCCAGGTTTTTAGCGTCCACAGAATGATCGAATCGCGGCTAAAAAATGAGCGACGAAAACTCTCACGGTTGCCGGTACCCGGCCACAGCTCTTGCTGACGCCATGCGCGCACTGTCGCACGCGTGACGGCCTGCCGAAAGGTGCGCCAGAAACTGTAATCAACCCACACCACCAGATCCACGTCGCGCCATTTTACCGGGCGACTGCGATTATAGTTGCCGTCCAGCACCCAGTCAGGGCCCGCGATGGCCTGCGCCAGCCCGGCGAAGAGCGTCTCATCGCTGACCCCCTGCCAACCCGAACGCCAGTAAAGCGTATCCATTTCGATATAGGGCACGGAAAATAGCGCCGCCAGACGCTTTGCCAGCGTCGATTTACCCACGCCGCTGGTGCCTACCACATTGATTTTCATTGTCATCTCACCTGATATCACCTGTTGCATATAAATCATCGGCTATTACACTGAAAAAATCATTCTGCAACGATGAGCCAGATTCATTAATGGTCGCACCTTATGTTAAAAGATAACATCAACGATCTGATCTCTTTTATGGTCGTCGCGCGCGAGCGCAGTTTTACCCGCGCGGCCGCACAGCTTGGGGTTTCACAGTCGGCGTTGAGCCATGCGATGCGAAATCTGGAAAGCCGTCTCGACGTTCGCCTGCTGACGCGCACCACCCGCAGCGTCGCCCCGACGGAAGCCGGAGAACGACTTTATCAAAGTCTCAGCCCACATCTGCAAGAAATTGAACAGGAAATTACCGCCCTACGCGATTCTCGCGAACGACCGGCGGGCAATATTCGCCTGACGGCTGCTGAGCACTCAATGAATACCGTGCTCTGACCACGACTCAAGACGTTTATGCAGCAATACCCGGACATCAATATTGAAGTGATTGTGGATAACGGTCTTACCGATATTGTCGGTGAACGGTTTGACGCGGGAGTCCGCCTCGTTGAACAGGTGGCGCGCGATATGATTGCGGTGCGTATTGGCCCCGACATGCGCATGGCGGTTGTCGGTTCTCCCGGATATTTTGCCCACCACGGTATCCCGCAAACACCCCACGACCTTCAGCATCATCGCTGCATCAACATGCGTTTGCCAACGCGCGGCGGGTTATATGCATGGGAGTTCGAACGAAACGGCGAGCCGCAGCGGGTTCGGGTTGAGGGACAATTGACCCTTAACTCCCTGCCCCAACGCATCGAGGCCGCCGAAGCCGGTTTGGGCCTGGCCTACGTGCCGGAAGACACCATCGTCGATGGCGTAGCCGCCGGACGTTTGCAGCATGTGCTCGCCGACTGGTGCGCGCCGTTCGCGGGTTACTCGCTTTACTATCCCAGCCGCCGCCAGCATACCGCCGCGTTTGCGCTGTTAGTGGATGCGTTACGCTACTCATAAAAACGCGTAGGCCTGATAAGGCAAAGCCGCCATCCAGCCTACATTTCCGTAAGAGGTCAGAGCTAAACTGCGGATTTAGGCTGCAAGTTCTCGTCGAACACCAGCCGCTTTCTGTCCGGTTCTTCTTCGGTTAACGGTTCAACGGCAACCAGCGTCTTCTGGCAACGGTCGACCAGCACCTGATATTCGCGAGTGCCCTGCTTTTTCCACTCAAGCTCCTGCTCGGTTAAGGTACGAATCGCCTTTGCCGGGCTGCCGATAATCAAATGATTGGCAGGCATTTCGGCACGCGCCTTCACGAATGCGCATGCGCCAACAATACTGTTTTCACCAATGGTCGCGCCGTCGATAATCACCGCGCTCATGCCAACCAGCGCATTACGGCCAATCACGCAGCCGTGCAGGATCGCCCCGTGGCCGATATGCCCGTCTTCTTCCACGACGGTGTCCTGACCGGGAAAACCGTGCATCACGCAGTTATCCTGAATGTTGGCCCCATCTTTCACCACGATACGGCCAAAATCGCCGCGCAGGCTGGCGTTCGGCCCGACGTAAACTCCTTTACCGAGGATCACATCGCCAATCAGCACGGCGGTGGGGTGAACGTAGCTTTCCGTCGGAACAACCGGGATCATCCCGTCTATCTGGTAAATCGGCATCGCTTCTCCTGTTACGCTTCGGGCAATCCCCCAAAACGCTGGTAATAGAGCGGCCCCGGCGCAGGGAGTTCGCCTACCGAGCTTTCGCCTTTTTCACTGACGAAAGCCTGTGCCCCTGGGGCCACGCGTTGATAGATGTTGATACAGAGCTGGCGCGCGGTTTGGCCCAGCCAGTGGGCAGGCAACAGCTCTTCTGGCAGCAGCGGATCCTTCAGCACCACACGGCGATAGAAGTGGATCAGCAGTAGACGGATCTGAAAACAGCGTTCCGGCGTGAGTTCATCCGGCCCCGCATCCCGCAGCAGCGGCAACAGTGGGCGGAACAGTGTGATAAACGCTTCGTACATGGCGTTCTGCTCGGTCAAATGCCAGCACTCCTCGACCCGCTCACGCAGCGCGGCGCGCGAGAGCGCCAGCGGCGAATGTGCTTCGAAGAAGATCACGTTCTCCGCCACGCCGGCTTCGTGCAAAAGCGACTGGACATCCGCCAGCTTTTGCGACGGCGAGGCTAAAAGGCTCGGCGCAAGCACGCCAAACCCCTGCCAGATCAGCTGTTTTTTGACTTCGGCCAGGGTGTTTTTTTCCAGCCCTTCAGAGAGCAGCAGCAGCCAGGTACCGTCCCATTCCGGCGCGTTGGCGCGGTAAATTTTGCTCTCGGCACGACGCGTCAGGCGCAGGCCTTTGTCGCTCAGACGATAGAAGCTACGGCGGCCAATGCGCACCACGTCCAGCCACTCTTCTTTGTTGAGGCGAAACAGCGCGGTACGCACGAAGCGTTCGCCAAAGCCTAACCCTTCAAGCAGCGCGGCCACGCTGCCAAGCCAGACTTCGCCGCCACGCTGGGATAAACAGTCACCATAGAGCGAGGCAATCAGCGAGGTGCCGCTGATCGGCATTGCTGTCACCGCCTGCTGAATAAAGCTATCGAGTTTTTCCATATGATTCATAGTGTTGTTGTTTTTGTCCTTTTTGAATCATAGCACAGGAATAAAGCCGCGAAACGCCAGGAGTTTGTAGGCCGGATAAGGCAACGCCGCCATCCGGCAAGCTGCGCCGAATTGCCTGATGGCGCTGCGCTTATCAGGCCTACCATTCTCAGCCGTTGGCAGCGGCCTTACGCAGGTCAAACACGCGGCAGGCCTTGCCTTCTGAGCGTGGAATACTGCCGCAGTTAACGATGCTGACGTCGGTGGAAATACCGACCATCGACTTAATGCGATGACGCAGGTGGTGGCAAATCTGGCAGCGCTGCTCATGGCTCAGCACCAGGCTACTCTCTTTGAGTTCCACGCGTACCGAAAGTGAATCAAGATGCCCACGGCGATCGACTTCCAGCTGGTAGTGCGGCGCCAGATGTTCAATTTTGAGGATCTCTTCTTCCAGCTGCGACGGGAAGACGTTCACGCCGCGAATAATCAGCATGTCGTCGCTGCGCCCACTGATGCGATCCATACGGCGCATAGTGCGGGCAGTGCCTGGCAGCAGACGCGTCAGGTCGCGAGTACGGTAGCGGATCACCGGCAGTGCCTCTTTGGTGAGCGTGGTGAACAGCAGTTCGCCGTGCTCGCCATCGGCCAGCGGCGTACCATCGTCCGGGTTGACCACTTCCGGGAAAAAATGGTCTTCCCAGATGGTGGGGCCATCGCCGGTTTCAATACATTCCATCGCCACGCCCGGCCCCATCACTTCAGACAGGCCGTAGATATCCAGAGCGGTAATACCGAGGCGACGTTCAATCTCCGCCTTCATACCGGTGGTCCAGGGTTCCGCGCCAAAGACACCGGTACGCAGCGAACAGCCGCGCGCGTCGCCGCCCATCTGGCGCTCCAGTTCTTCAATCAGGTTCAGACAATAAGATGGCGTCACCATGATCATGTCGGGTTTGAAATCACGGATCAGCTGCGCCTGTTTCTCGGTCTGGCCGCCGGACATCGGGATCACCGTGGCCCCTAAGCGTTCAGCGCCGTAGTGCGCCCCCAGGCCGCCGGTAAACAGGCCATAGCCGTAGGCGACGTGAATTTTATCCTTCGCCGTGCCGCCTGCGGCGCGCAGCGAACGGGCGACGATATTCGCCCAGGTATCAATATCGTTCTGCGTATAGCCAACCACGGTTGGCTTGCCGGTGGTGCCGGACGACGCATGGATACGCACCACTTGCTCCATCGGCACCGCAAAGGTATCGAACGGATAGTTGTCGCGCAGATCCTGCTTGGTGGTGCAGGGAAACTTATTGAGATCGCTCAGCTCATGAAAATCGTCAGGATGGACGCCCGCCGCATCGAACTTACGGCGGTACATCGGCACATTTTCGTAAGCGTGTTTCAGCGTCCACTTCAGACGCTGGGTTTGCAGGGCCTGTAACTCGTCACGCGATGCAGTTTCAATCGGATCTAATGTTGTTGTAGTTGTCATTTTGTAGGGTACTCGCAGGTCAATTAGCTCACACTCTCTCGAGGATCATGGCAATGCCCTGACCCACGCCAATACACATCGTACACAGCGCATAGCGTCCATTGCGTCGTTCCAGCTCCAGCGTCGCTGCCAGCGCCAACCGCGCGCCGCTCATACCTAACGGGTGGCCTAAGGCGATGGCGCCACCGTTGGGATTCACATGCGCCGCGTCGTCCGGCAGCCCAAGCTGTCTGAGCACGCCCAGCGCCTGGGCGGCAAAGGCTTCGTTCAGCTCAATCACGTCCATATCGTGAATATTCAGCCCGGCGCGCTCCAGCACTTTACGCACCGCCGGAACCGGTCCAAGCCCCATGAATTTCGGTTCGACGCCCGCCGTCGCCATGGCGACAATACGCGCGCGCGGCGTCAGGCTCTGCGCGGCGGCCTGCTGCGAGCTGGCGATAATCAGCGCCGCGGCACCGTCGTTCACGCCGGAGGCGTTGCCCGCCGTCACCACGCCGCCCTTGCGGAACGGAGTTTTCAGCGCGGCCAATTGCTCAAGGGTGGTATCGGCACGCGGATGTTCATCTTCACGCACCGCGCTGACCGCGCCCTTCTTACCGATAATCTGCACCGGCACGATTTCCTGCGCCAGAATGCCGTCATGCTGCGCTTTAGCGGTACGCTGCTGGCTGCGGTAAGCAAAGGCATCCTGGTCGGCACGGCTTATTTTTAACAATTCCGCTACATTCTCTGCCGTTTCCGGCATGCTGTCAGTACCAAATTGTTGCTGCATGAGCGGGTTCACAAAACGCCAGCCGATGGTGGTATCAAACATCTCGGCCTGACGCTGGTAAGGCGTGGTCGCCTTGCCCATCACGAACGGCGCACGGGACATCGACTCCACGCCGCCGGCAATCATCAGATCCGCATCGCCCGCTTTAATCGCCCGCGCGGCGAAGCCAATCGCATCAAGGCCGGAGCCGCACAGGCGGTTGATGGTGGTGCCGGAAACCCCGTACGGATAGCCCGCCAGCAGCGTCGCCATATGGGCGACGTTACGGTTATCTTCCCCGGCCTGGTTGGCGCAGCCAAAAATGACATCGTCGATACAGGTTGGGTCTAACTTCGGGTTTCGGCTCAACAATTCACGCAACGGAATGGCCGCCAGATCGTCGGCACGAACCCCGGCCAGCGCGCCACCGTAGCGGCCAATCGGCGTACGAATGCCGTCACAAATAAATGCATCACGCATCAGACTTCTCCTGTTATCGTGCCGCCGATGCGGTGCGATTTGCCGCGAAACAGCGCCACGGTTTTTTGCTGCGGGTTGACGATTTCAATGTCATAGACACCGGTCAGTTTGCCCTGCTGTTTCACCCGGGCGGTGGCGGTTAATTTCTCGCCCGCAAAGGCCGGACGCAGAAAATCGATGCTGGCAGCCGATGCCACCGCCGCCAGCCCCTGGCTGTTGCAGGCGTAGGCAAAGGCGGTATCCGCCAGCGTGAAAAGCTGCCCACCGTGGCAGGTTTGATGCCCGTTCAACTGCGAGGACGATACGGTCATCGTCATCTGCGCGTAGCCGTCGTCCATCTCGATAATTTCGATCCCCAGCGCCTGCGCGCAGGTGTCTTTCTCATACATGGCGCGGGCGTTGCGCCAGGCTTCGTTACTCATCACGCATCTCCATCAGCGCTTTCTGGCGCAGCAGCGCACTGGGGCGATAACGTTCTTCGCCGTAGTGCTGTTGTAGGTTTTCCAGCAGACGCAGCACGCGCCCCCAGCCGAGCGATTGCCCCCAGGCCAGCGGGCCACGTGGATAGTTCACCCCAAGACGCATCGCGGTATCGATATCCTCGGCGCTGGCCACGCCTTTTTGCACCGCATCCAGCGCTTCGTTCGCCAGCATCGCCACCGTACGCCACACCAGAAGTCCTGGGTAGTCGGCAATACGCAGCACTTTTTTGCCCTGCTGCTGGAAGTAGTACACCGCTTTGTCGGTGGCTGAATCCGGGTTGGTTGGCGCGCCGGCCAGCACAACGGTATCGCCCGCGGCATGGTCATACACCACCACCGGACGCTGGTACTGCACGCTTAAGGACAGCGCGGTTTCACCGGTGGTTTCCAGCAGCAGCACATCGTCTAATTCTGTGACAACGTCACTTTCAACCCTCTTCGCGGCGCGTTCGGCAGATACGGCAGCCAGCGCCAGTTCAGGCTGGTTTTCCAGAGGCCAACGGTAGACGCCATGGCCGTTTTTTTTACCCAGACGCCCCGCCAGTGCCAGCTCCTGCTGCAGCAGCGACGGCAGAAAACGGCGGTCCTGCCAGAAGGCGTTAAACACCGAACTGGTCACGGCGAAGTTCACGTCCTGGCCGATAAGGTCAGTCAGCGCCAGCGGCCCCATCGGAAAACCGCCGCCGTCACGCAGCGCCGCGTCAATCACTTCCGCTGATGCCACCTGCTCTTCCAGCGCGCGCCAGGCTTCGGCGTAGTACGGACGCGCCACGCGGTTAACGATAAAGCCCGGCGTGGAGCGGCAGCGTACCGGCTGTTTGCCCCAGGCGGTCACGCACTGGCAAAGCTGCTCGACCACTTCGGTAGAGGTGGCAAGCCCGCTCACCACTTCCACCAGTTTCATCACCGGCGCCGGATTAAAGAAGTGCAGCCCGGCCACGCGTTCCGGGTGTTTGATACCCGCCGCAATGGCGGTAATGGAGATGGACGAGGTGTTGCTGGTCAGCAGCGTTGACGGCGGGCAAATCTCCGCCAGCTCGCTGAACAGCGCCTTTTTAATCTCCAGACGCTCGGAAGCGGCTTCAATCACCAGCTGCGCCTCGGCAAGCTGCGTTAATTCGGTTGCTGGCGTAATACGCGCCAGCAGCGCCTGCGCCTGTTCAGTGCTAATTTTGCCGCGGCTAACGCGGGCGTTCAGGCGCTCGGCAATGCCGTCGATAGCGCGCGTAATCGCCTCGGCGGAAATGTCATACAGCCGCACCGCGTGCCCGGCGCTCGCTGCCACTTCGACAATCCCGGCCCCCATGGTGCCGCCGCCAATCACCGCGACGGTGTGAAGAGTCTGGCTCATGGCTTATTTCCCGCTGAACTGTGGTGAACGTTTGGCGAGGAAGGCGCTGACGCCTTCACGATAATCGTCGCTGCGACCGGCCAAACGCTGGTAGTCGCGCTCAAGCTCAAGCTGCTGATCCAGCGAGTTAGTTTCGGAAAGCTGTAGCGCTTTCTTAATCAGCCCCAGACCATAGGTCGGTTGGGTCGCGAAATGGCGCGCCATGGTCAGCGCGGTATCTTTCAACTCGGCGTCGTCAACCACCTGCCAGATCATCCCCCACTGCGCGGCCTGTTCGGCGCTGAGGTTGTCGCCGAGCATCAGCAGGCCAACGGCACGAGCACGACCGGCAACGCGCGGCAGTACCCAGCTGCCACCGCAGTCCGGCACCAGGCCAAGCTTGCTGAAGGCCATGACAAACTTTGCTGAACGCGCGGCAATCACGATGTCGCAGCCCATCGCCAGCGTGGCGCCAGCACCGGCGGCGACGCCGTTCACCGCGCAGATAACCGGTTTTGGCAGCGCGGCTAAACGGCGCACCAGTGGGTTGTAAAAGCGTTCCACCGACATGCCCAGATCCGGCGCGGGGCCGCTGGGGTCAACGTTACGGTCGTTCAGATCCTGCCCGGCGCAAAAGCCGCGTCCGGCGCCGGTGATCAGCAGGCAGCGAATGGTGTCGTCGCGTTCGGCCTGTTTCAGGCAGTCGGCAAGCTGCTGGTGCATCACATCGTTAAAGCTATTGAGTCGGTCCGGGCGGTTCAGGGTGATGGTCATCACGCCTTGTTCCACTTCGCTGAGAATGAATGCGTCCACGATTAGCGTCCTTTAAATTCCGGTGTGCGTTTTTCTAAAAAGGCGCTGACGCCTTCACGACGATCTTCGGTGCCGCTGAGCAGCGTAAACAGCTGACGTTCCTGCACCAGACCGGCCTGTAAGCCCACCTCGTGCGCCAGACGCAGCGACTGCTTTGCCGCCCGCAGCGCCAGCGGTGAGTGGCGAGCGATGGTCGCCGCCAGCTTCAGCGCGTATTCATCGGAGAGGTTCGCTGGGTGAATGTCGCTCACCAGCCCGGCCTGCTGGGCGCGTTCGGCATCAATGCTTTCGCCGCTCAGTACCATGCGGCTGGCCAGCGCTTTGCCGACGCTGCGAATAAGGCGCTGCGTACCGCCAGCGCCCGGCATGGTGCCGAGGGTAATTTCCGGCAGACCAAAGCGGGCGTTATCGCCGGCAATGACCAGATCGCACAGCAGCGCCAGCTCGCAGCCCGCGCCCAGCGCGTAGCCGTTCACCACCGCAATCAGCGGTTTGTTGAAGGCATCAATACGCGCCCACAGACGCGGGCGAATATCGTCGAAGGTGGCGGGCAGGTCTTTTTCCGCCATTTCGTTGAGATCGGCACCGGCGGCGAAATAACGCGGGTTGCCGCTAATCACGCAGACGCTGATACCTGAATCTGCCGCCGCGCTTTCCAGCGTTTCGGCAATCTGCGTCAGCAGCGCATTGTTCAGGGCGTTACGCGCCTGCGGGCGGTTCAGGGTCAGTTGCAGCACGCGGTCGTGACGGGTAATCAGCAGTTCGCTCATGCCATCCCCCGCGCGTCAAAGTCGACTACCACGTCGCCGCTGGTGGGCAGCGCCTGGCAGCTAAGAACATAGCCCGCCGCCACTTCATCGGCTTCGAGGCTGTAGTTGGCGGCCATCGCCACTTTACCGCTCACCACCTTGCATTTGCAGGTGGCGCAGACGCCGCCTTTACAGGCAAATGGCAGGTCAGCGCCCTGACGCAGCGCGGCGTCGAGAATGCTGTCATCTTCGGCGTTCAGCGAAATCAGGCGATCACGGCCGTCCTGGCGGATAGTGACCGTGCGGCCCTCCGCCTGTACGCCGGTGGCGCGTTTCACGCTGCTGCCGGGGGTGTTGAAGCGCTCAAGGTGAATCGATTTCTCCGGCACGCCCAGTTCGCGCAGCGCCACTTCGGCTTCGTCCATCATCGCCGACGGGCCGCAGATAAAGGCGTCGTCAAAGCGGCTGAAATCGATCAGCGTTTTGCCGAGCGCATGCAGTTTTTCACCGTCAATACGCCCTTGCAGCAGATCGCTGTCCATCGACTCCTGGCTGAACAGGTGCACCACCTGCAAACGCTGCGGATAGCGGTCTTTCAGGTCAGCCAGCGTCTGGCGGAACATCATGCTGTGGCTGCTGCGGTTGCCGTAGATCAGGGTAAACTGGCTCGCCGGTTCGGTCGCCAGTGTGGCTTCGATAATCGCCATCATCGGCGTAATGCCGGAACCGGCGGCAATCGCCAGATATTCCGCTTGGCGCTCGGCCTGCGGCTGGTAGCCAAAGTGCCCCTGCGGCACCATCACCTCAAGCGCCATGCCCTGCTGAATATCGCTCTGGGCATAGCGGGAGAAGCGGCCGCCGTCGATGGCTTTGACCGCCACGCTGATTTCAGACGGCGAGCGGCTGCGGCAGATGGAGTAGCAGCGGCGTAACTCTTCTCCGCCGAGGCGGGTTTTCAGCGTCAGATGCTGGCCCGGACGGAAGGCGTAAACGCTACGCAGCGCGTCGGGAATGGCAAAAGTGATGGTGACCGAATCACGGGTTTCCGGTTCAACCTTTGCCACGGTAAGCGAATGAAATGTTGTCATCGCAGCCTCAAATACATTTAAAGTAATCAAAGGGTTCACGGCAGCTATCGCAGCGATACAGCGCTTTGCAGGCCGTGGAACCGAATTCGCTAATCAGCGAGGTGTGGGTGCTGCCGCAGCGCGGGCAAACCACATCCTTCGGCAGCGCGTCGGCGTGGCAGGCGTGGGCCTGCGGCGGGCTGATACCGTACTGACGCAGACGTTCGCGGGCATCCGGGCTCATCCAGTCGGTGGTCCACGGCGGGTCGAGCTGCAGCACGATATGCACCGGCGTATAACCGTGCTCCGCCATCACCGCGCGAATTTCCCCCAACAGATGTTCGGTGGCCGGGCAACCTGAATAGGTCGGCGTAAAGCCAATCACCCAGCCGTCGCCGTGACGCTCCACGCGGCGCACCATGCCGAGGTCGGTAATGGTCAGCACCGGCACTTCCGGGTCTGGAATGGCGCTTAATAATCCCCAGACGGTACGCACTTCCGGGGGCGCGATTGCGGCGAGACGTTGCATAGCCACCTCCTGCTACCACTGCTGGCCGGGATACGACCGCTGTAAATACTGCATCTCTGCCAGCATCGGGCCGAGATGTTCACTGTGCAGCCCCTGCTTACCGCCGCGACGGAACGCCGCTTCTTCAGGGATTTGCAGACCCGCATCAAGCAGCGCGGTGTGCACCGTCGCCTGCCATTCGGCCTGCAATTCGCGCGGGTCAACAGCGATGCCCTGCTTGCTCAGGCTGATATCCAGCTCATCGGCCATAAACAGTTCACCGGTGAAGCGCCACAGGTTGTTGATTGCCTGCTGCATCAGTTGCGCGGAATAGTCGGTGCCGTTGCCCAGACGCTCCAGCCAGCCGCGGCTAAAGCGCAGGTGATAACGCACCTCTTTCAGCCCTTTGGCGGCGATGGCGGCAATCTGTGCGTCGCGGCTATTCACCAGACGGCTGAACAGCGCCACATGCCAGGCATCGATAAAAAACTGACGGGCAATGGTGTCGGCGAAATTACCGTTCGGCTGCTCCACCAACAGCAGGTTGCTGAACTGACGCTCATCGCGGCCAAAGGCCAGCGTGTCTTCATCACCACTGCCGTTCAGTTCAGCGGCGTAGCTCAGGAAGTTGCGCGCCTGACCCAGCAGGTCAAGGCCGATATTGGCCAGCGCGAGGTCAATCTCCAGCTCCGGCGCGTGGCCGCACCAGGCGCCTAAGCGCTGGGCCAGCACCAGGCCGTTATCGCCAAGACGCAGCGCATAGGTTGCAACGGGGTTTTGCGTGTTCATCGTTGCCTCACATATGTTCCATGCCGTCCGGCACGGTATAGAACGTCGGGTGACGGTAGACCTTGCTCTCGGCGGGGTCGAAGAACTCACCGCGGTCTTCCGGCTGTGAGGCGACGATTTCGCTCGCCTTCACCACCCAGATGGAGCAGCCTTCGCTGCGGCGGGTGTACGCATCGCGGGCATTTTCCAGCGCCATTTGATCGTCGGCGGCGTGCAGGCTGCCCACGTGACGGTGCGACAGACCCTGTTTGCTGCGGACAAACACTTCGTATAACGGCCAGTATGTTTTGCTCATCTTTTTCTCCTCAGGCGGCATCGCGAGCGCGTTGTTTTTCGGCATGCGCCAGCGCGGCTTCGCGCACCCATGCCCCCTCTTCCCAGGCTTTGCGCTTGGCGCCCAGACGTTCGTGGTTACAGATGCCACGCCCGTTGATGACTTCGTTGAGTTCCTGCCAGTCGATTTCGCCGTAACGGTAGTGACCGGTAGCTTCGTCAAACGTCAGATCGGCATCCGGCACCTTCATGCCAAGGATCTCGACCTGCGGGACAGTGTTGTCGACGAAGCGCTGACGCAGTTCGTCGTTGGAATGCAGTTTGATCTTCCACGCCATGCTGCGTGCGCTGTTCGGCGAGTTGTCATCGCTCGGCCCGAACATCATTAATGCCGGCCACCAGAAGCGGTTGATCGCGTCCTGCAACATCTGCCGCTGTTCTTCACTCCCCGCCGCCAGCGCCATGCAAGCTTCAAAGCCCTGACGCTGATGGAAGCTCTCTTCTTTGCAGATTTTGACCATCGCCCGGGCATACGGGCCGTAAGAGGTACGGCACAGTGCCACCTGGTTGACAATCGCCGCGCCGTCGACCAGCCAGCCGATCACGCCGATATCCGCCCAGGTCAGCGTCGGGTAGTTAA
>NZ_CBDKZX010000030.1:0-44758 GCF_965301105.1 Kluyvera sp. | reverse complement strand
CCCAGCACGTTGTTCATCTTGTGTTTCAGGTCGCCGAAGGTCTCAAGCCCCATCGCCTGAATCCCTTTGAGCAATGCATCGCCGTGCAGTTTATGGCGGGCGATGCCGTTCTCGAGACCTTCCTCAAGGATCAGCCGCGCACATTCCCGCGCGGCAAACAGCGCCGAGGTGGCTTCGGTATGGTGGTTCAGGCGCTCCGGTCCCCAGTAATCCATCACCATGCCGAGGTCGAAATAGTTGGAGTAGACCATCTCATCGACGCCGTCGCGGTGGGCCTCGGTGCGAATACCTGCTTCCACGCATTTGCGGCGGCGAATCACCTCTTCCATCCGCGCACTGAGGGTAATCGGCGAGGTGCCTGACGGGCCGCCGAGGCATTTTTGCATCCCTGCCGACACCGCATCCAACTGCCAGGCATCGGTTTCCAGCGGGTTACCGCCCAGCGAAGCGGTGGCATCGGTATAAAACAGCACATCGTAACGACGGCAAATTTCACCCAACTCCGCCAGCGGTTGCAGCATGGTGGTGGAGGTATCCCCCTGCACCGTCAGCAGTAGCCGCGGGCGCACGCGCTTGATGGCGTCTTCAACCTGGTCCGGGGTAAAGACTTCGCCCCATGGAACGTCAATGGTGTGTACTTCTGCGCGGCAGCGGCGGGCAATTTCGCACAGCAGATGACCAAAGCGGCCAAACACCGGCACCAGCACTTTGTCGCCAGGGCGAATCGCGGAAAGTAAAATCGCCTCAATCCCGGCACGCGACGTACCATCTACCAGCATCGTCCAGCGGTTTTCGGTCCGAAAGACGCCGCGATACAGCGCCATCACTTCATTCATATAGTGCGTCATCGCCGGGTCATATTGACCAATAAGCTGGCTCGCCATGGCGCGCAGCACGCGCGGGTCGGCGTTGATTGGCCCAGGCCCCATCAGCAGACGAGACGGCGGGTTAATTTGTGCAAACTGAGTGATATCCATCGGAAAGTCCTTGAGTTAATTAAGGCCGCGCACGGAGGAGATAAACTGCTTCAATTCGGTCGTCTGCGGGTTGGCGAACAGCGTCTTGCTGTCGCCCTGTTCCCAGACGCGTCCCTGATGCATAAACACCACGCGGTCGCCCACTTCGCGGGCAAAATTCATTTCATGGGTCACGAGAATCAGCGTCATACCCTCTGCCGCCAGTTGCTCCAGCACCTTGAGCACTTCGCCCACCAGCTCCGGGTCCAGCGCTGAAGTAATCTCGTCACAGAGTAAAACTTTCGGCGACATCGCCAGCGCGCGGGCAATGGCCACTCGCTGCTGCTGGCCGCCGGACAAATTGGCCGGATAATAATCAAGCCGGTCGCCAAGGCCGACCTTTTCCAGCATCCGCTGGGCCAGTTCACGGCATTCGGCGGCGCTTTTCTTCAACACCCGACGCGGCGCCAGCATCACGTTTTCCAGCGCCGTCATATGCGGGAACAGGTTAAAGTTCTGGAACACCATGCCGATGGAGCGGCTGATTTCCCGCGCCTGCGAGTCGCGGTCGGTGATGGTCATCCCGCCGAGTTTAATACTGCCGTCCTGATAGCCTTCAAGGCCGTTGATACAGCGCAGCAGCGTGCTTTTGCCCGAACCGCTGCGCCCGATAATGGAGATAACTTCGCCCATGTCGATATCCAGATCGACGCCTTTGAGCACGTGGTTATCGCCGTAATACTTCTGCATCTGGTTAATGGTGATGAGAGGCATTGAATTTGTTCTCCAGATAACGGCTGTAGCGCGACAGCGGGTAACACAAAATGAAGTAGCCCAGCGCCACCAGCGCAAAGACCTTAAACGGCTGATAGGTCACGTTGGTCAGCATAGTGCCCGCTTTAGTCAGCTCAACAAAACCGATAATCGACGCCAGCGCCGTGCCCTTAATCACCTGCACGGCGAAACCCACCGTCGGGGCAATGGCGATGCGCAGCGCCTGCGGCGCGATCACCCGACACAGCGTCTGGCTAAAGCTCAACCCCAGGCAGCGCGACGCTTCCCACTGGCCTTTTGGCAGAGCGCGTATGCTGCCGAAGCCGATATCCAGCAGAAACGCGCTGGTGTAGAACGTCAGCGCCAGCGAGGCTGCGGTCCACGCCGAGACGTCGATGCCGAACAGCGCCACGCCGAAAAAGGCGAGGAACAGCTGCATCAGCAGCGGCGTGCCTTGAAAAAGTTCGATATAGCCGCGGATCAGCCGTTTCACCTGACGTCCACCGGTCAGACGCAGCAACAAGAGCGGCAGCGTCACCAGCGCGCCGCCGATAAACGCCACCAGCGACAACAGCACCGTCCAGCGTGCGGCCAGCAGCAGGTTGCGAACGATGTCCCAATCGGTAAAGGTGCTCATCATGCCTGCACCCCCAGCCATTTCCGCCCTGCCGCCATCAGCAGCTGACGCATCGTTATCGACAGCATCAAATAAATCCCCGTCGTCACCAGATAGACCTCAAAACTCAAGAAGGTACGTGACTGAATCAGGTTGGCGGCAAACGTCAGCTCCTCATAAGAGACCTGCGATACCACCGATGAACCCAGCATCACGATGATGCATTGGCTGACCAACGCCGGATAAATGCGCTGTAACGCGGGCGGTAAAATCACCCGCATAAAGGTCTGGAGCCGACTGAGCCCCAGCACGCGCCCGGCCTCCCACTGCCCTTTTGGCGTTACCTGAATGCCGGCACGGACGATCTCGGTGCTGTAAGCGCCGAGGTTGACGACCATCGCCAGCAGCGCGGCTTCGCCTGCCGTCATCTTTAGCCCCAGATTCGGCAAGCCAAAGACGATAAAAAACAGCTGCACCACAAACGGCGTGTTGCGAATCAGTTCGACATACCCGCCCCATATCCGGCTGTACCACGTGGGACACCCGCTGCGGATGGCCGCGCCGAAGATGCCTATCGCCAGGCCGCCTGTCGTCGCCAGCACCGTCAGCTGTACGGTCACCCACAGCCCCGCCAGCAGCTCCGGCCACAGCGGCCAGAGCGCAGAGAAATCAAGTTGCTCCGTCATGCCCCGGCCTTATGCGCCAAGGTTGGCAGGCAGCGGCGCTTTCAGCCACTTCTCAGACAGCCCGTTCAGAGTGCCGTCCTTCATCGCCGCTTCAATTAACGCATCCACTTTCGCCTTCAACGCCGGTTCGTTCTTTTTCAGCCCGATAAAGCATGGAGAATCCTTCAGCATGAAGCTGGGTACCGGCGCTTTATCGGCGTTCTGCCGGGAGATAGCCGCGACCACCAGGTTACCGGTCGCCACATACTGCACCTGACCGGAAAGATACGCTGACAGCGTGGTGTTGTTATCTTCATAACGCTTAATCTGCGCCTCTTTCGGCGCCACGCTGCTCAGCACCATGTCTTCCACCGCGCCGCGGGTCACGCCAACGCTTTTCCCGCTCAGCGCCGCCGGGTCTTTCAGCTCAGCGCCTTTCGGACCAAACACGCCAAGGAAGAACGGCGCGTAGGCACGGCTAAAATCAATCACCTTCTCGCGCTCGGCGTTTTTCCCGAGGCTGGAAATCACCAGATCGACCTTATCGGTCTGCAGATACGGTACACGGTTGGCGCTGGTGACCGGCACCAGCTGTAGCTTGAGCTTCATCGCTTTGGCGAGATAGCGCGCCGTATCGATGTCATAGCCATGCGGCTGGAGGTCGGTGCCCACGGAGCCAAACGGCGGGAAATCCTGCGGCACCGCAATACGAATAACGCCGCGTTTTTCGATATCCTGCAGTTGGTCAGCGTGTGCCACCGACAGGTTGGTGAACAGACAAGCGGCCCCGGCCAGTGCGATCAACAGTTTCTTCATGATGTTTACCCGTTACGTTAGCATGAAACAAAAGATTCTTACGAATGACTTTTGCAACTAATGTGCCAGATGTGTTTCGCCAGCAGGACAGCCACGAAGTGGCCGTTAATCACCGGAATATCGAGAGAAGTGAGCAGTAGAAAGGAAACGGCAGCGCGTTTCCCTATTGTGAAATTGCACCAGAAAAATGCAAAGCACCACGCTGGCGCCCCATTAGCGTTGCTCCAGTTCGTCCAGATCCTGATAAAGAGAAGCAATGTCGTGAATACGCGGACGCCCTTTATCGAGAATTTCGTGCAGGAAGGCGTTGGCGAGCAGGTTGATCAGACTATTGACCGAGGCGTAGCTATCGTACGCCGAGACGCTGTCCAGCGGCGCACAAAGCTGCCAGCGCGCCAGCGGAAACAGCCCGTGCGCCTGGGGTTCGCACATCAAGAGTACCGGAATACCGCGCTGCTGTAGCTGCTGCAACAGCGGGCGAATAATACGCGGGCGACGGCGGAACGCCATCACCACCACCAGATCTTCAGCGCTTAAATCGACCAGCTCTTCGCTTAAACTTTGCCCCGGCTGCGGCAGCACCAGCACTTGACCTCGCGCCTGCAGGAGCTGCTGGCGCAGGTGCAGCGCCGCCGGATAGGCGTTACGCATGCCGATAATCACCACCCGCCGGGCAGCCACCATCGCCTGCAGCGTCTCGGCGAACTGCTGCGGATCCAGCGCGTTAACCCACTGCGTCAGGTTGGCCATCTCTTGTTTGTAGTGGCGCGCCAGCAGCGTATTGCCCTGCACCGCATCGCGGTGATCGGTCAGCGGCATCCCGCTCTGGCGCAGGGTGCGCAGCTCATCGCGCATATCTTTGTATTTCTCATAGCCCAGGCGTTTGAACAGACGGCTAACGGTAGCCTTCGAAGCCCCGCTGAGCTGCGCCAGCTCGGCGCTGTTATAGCTAATCAGGTCATCAAAATGATCGAAAATAAAATCCGCCACCCGTTGTTCCTGCGGCGATAAAGACGCGTACTGCGCTTTCAGTCGTTCATCAAGCTGTTGCATAAGACCTCTGTAACTTTCGTTTCATCGCACTATACCGTTAACTGCTTTCATAATGCATGCCAGTTCGGCAAAAAGTGCGCGCTATCGTCCAGGCATGAAACTTTACGTTCAGACATGGAACAGCTTTTGCAACGCTCAGCGGACAAAAGGGCTATTTGAAGGCGCATTGCGCCGCCACCGATGTTCGAGGAGTCGATAATGAATACACCACAACCCGATTGGGACGCTTATCTCAGTCAAATGGAACAGCTGCTGGCGCTGGAGCTGGACGACACGCGGCGCGCGGAGCTTAGAGTGCAATTTAGCCGCATTGCCGCCATGGCCTCGCCGCTGCTGGATTTTCCCCTCGATGACCGTATCGAAATTGCCGGAGTGTATAAAGCATGAAGCTGCCAGAGATGACCATCCATGATATTCAACGCGCGCTGGCGAGCGGTGAACTGAGCGCCAGGGAGATCGCCCGCAGCACCCTGGAGAAGATTGCGCTGCGCAATCCACAGCTTAACGCCTGGACCCATGTCAGTGAAAAACGGATGCTCGCCGAAGCGGACAACATCGACACCTTACGACGAGAATCGAAACCCCTCCCTGCGTTGGCCGGGGTTCCCTATGCGGTAAAAAATCTGTTCGATGTCGCTGGACACACAACGCTTGCCGGGGCCGAATTGCTCAGCGATCGCCCTGCCGCCACCGCCGATAGCTGGGCAGTACGCCAGCTACACAGCGCCGGAGCGTTGCTCTCGGGGATGCTGAACATGGATGCCTACGCCTACGGTTTCACTACCGAAAATAGCCATTACGGCTCCACGCACAACCCGCACGATCTCTCGCGGATCGCCGGAGGATCGTCCGGCGGCTCGGCGGCAGCGGTCGCGGCGGGTCTGGTCTCATTCTCCCTGGGCAGCGATACCAACGGTTCCATACGCGTTCCAGCCTCGCTGTGCGGAATCTTTGGTTTAAAACCGACCTTTGGCCGTTTATCGCGTTCGGGCAGCCACCCGTTCGTCGCCAGCCTCGATCATATTGGCCCCTTTGCCCGTAGCGTTGGCGATCTCTCGGCGGTCTACGATGCGCTACAGGGGCGCGATCCTGCCGACGGTTTTCAGGCTGACAAAGCCAGCGATCGCACAATGAACCTGCTGTCGCGCGGGCTGGATGGTTTACGCTGCGCCATCCTGGGCGGCTATTTTGCCACCTGGTGCGATAACGATGCGCGTGCCGCCGTCGAACAGGTCGCACGCGCGCTCGATGTGCAGGACGAACTGCTGTTTGCCCAGGCCGAGCTGGCCCGTTCTGCCGCGTTTATTGTTAGCGCATCCGAAGGCGGAAATCAGTATCTTCCGGAGCTACGTCGTCAGCCGGAGCGCTTTGAGCCACACTCCCGCGAGCGTCTGCTGGCCGGGGCGATGATCCCCTCCGCCTGGTATATTCAGGCGCAGCGTTTCCGCCGTCACGCACAGCAAATGTTTAAGACGTTATTCGCCCATGCCGACGTGCTGATCGCCCCGGCCACACCATGCAGCGCAACCCTGATTGGTGACCAAACCATGGAAATCAACGGCCAGGCGCTACCTGTTCGCGCCAGTATGGGGATGCTGACACAGCCGATTTCCTTCCTCGGGCTACCGGTGGTCACCGTGCCCCTGCGGACCGCTGGCGGCCTGCCGATTGGGGTGCAGCTGATTGCCGCGCCATTTAATGAACAGGCCTGCCTGCGCGTCGCGCGGGTACTGGAAGAGATGGGCCTCACCGAGTCCCGCGCCGTGGAGCTAGCCGCATGATGATGTCAGAACAGATTAATCAACCACAGGTCCACGCCGAAGTCAGCGCGGCGTTTTACCGTTACGAAGCGGCGCTGGTGAGCAACGATGTGGCGGTGCTGGATGCGTTATTCTGGCACGACCCGCGTACGGTCCGTTTAGGGGCGGGCGAGAACCTGTACGGTATTGATGAAATCCGCGCTTTCCGCGCCGCTCGCCCCGCTGCGGGGTTACAGCGCACGCTGCGCAATACCCTCATCACCACGTTTGGCAATGATTACGCGGTATGCAGCACCGAATTCACGCGTGAAGGCAGCGATCGCATTGGCCGTCAGCAGCAAACCTGGATTCGTTTTGCCGACGGCTGGCGTATTGTCGCCGCGCAGGTCAGCCTGATGAGCTAACCGATTGGCCCCTCTTCCCGGCAAGGAGAGGGGCGAGACTTTATGGATTAAACGGGTGCGTTTTGCGCCAGTGGTCAGCAATCTGCTGACGCGTACACACCCACACGCCGTCGTGCTGCTGGATATAATCGAGAAAACGCTGCAACGCGCGAAAACGTCCCGGACGCCCCAACAGACGGCAATGCATACCGATGGACATCATTTTCGGCGCGCTTTCCCCCTCTTCATACAGCACATCGAAGCTATCTTTCAGGTAGGTATAAAACTGCTCGGCAGTATTGAACCCCTGGGCGGTGGCGAAGCGCATATCGTTAGCATCCAGGGTGTACGGCACAATCAGATGCGGCTTGCGCGTGCCGTCGCTGCATTCCACTTCGTGCCAGAACGGCAAATCGTCGCCATAGTAATCGCTGTCATACTCAAAGCCGCCGTGTTCCACCACCAGCTGGCGCGTATTGGGGCTGTCGCGTCCGGTATACCAGCCGGTAGGCGGCTTGCCGAAGAGATCGGTTAAGACCTGCACCGCTTTATGCAGGTGCTCCCGCTCCTGCTCGATGGACATATTCTGATAGTGGATCCAGCGCCAGCCGTGGCTGACCACGTCATAATTCGCTGCTTTTATTGCCTCAACCACATCAGGCTGACGAGCCAGCGCCATGGCGACGCCAAACACCGTCAGCGGTAAACCGCGCTTGCTGAACGCGTTATGAATACGCCAGAACCCGGCCCGGCTACCGTATTCATACAATGAATCCATCGACATATGGCGGTCCGGGTAGCTGGCCGCGCCGATAATATCCGAGAGAAACTGTTCGGAACCGGCATCGCCGTGCAGCACGTGATTTTCCGACCCTTCCTCATAGTTGAGAACAAACTGTACGGCGATGCGCGCGTTGTTTGGCCAGCGCGCGTGCGGCGGTTGTCCTGCGTAGCCGCGCAGGTCGCGCGGGTAATCGTCTGCCAGAAATGCCATCTGCTACCTCTTATTAGAATGGATTTAACGCCTGAAATTGCCCGCTCAGCGCCTTGGCTTCCGGGAAGGCTAAATCACCGTGCTTGCTGGTCGAAAGTCCCAGCGCCACCAGCGATTCGACCATTTTGACCGCCGCGCTCACCCCGTCGATGACCGGCACCCGCAGTTCGCGAGTCAGCTCCTGCGCCAGATCCGCCATGCCGCCGCAGCCGAGCACAATGGCGCCGCAGCCGTCTTCCTTTAATGCCTGAATACAGCGCGCGCGAACTTTCTCCTGCGCCAGACCGCTGCCGTCCTCCAGCGCCAGCACCGGGAGATCGATGGCGTGCAACGCGGCGCAGCGATCGTGAAAACCGTATTGATGCAGCAGGTGGCGGGCGATAATTAAGGTGCGCGGCAGCGTGGTAACGATGGAAAAGCGAGTCGCCACCAGCGTCGCCATATGCATTGCCGCTTCGGCTATCCCCACCACCGGCCCCTGCGCCAGCTCGCGCGCCGCCAGAAGCCCCGGATCGCCGAAGCAGGCAATCACGTGGCCATCCACCCCCTGCTGACGACCGGCTTTGATTTGTTCCAGCACGCCAACGGCAGCAATCGCCTCATCAAAATGCCCCTCAATGGACGGCACGCCCGCGCTGGGGCAGACCGCCAGAATCTCGGTTCCCGGCGCGGCAACCGCCCGGGCGGCGGCCCCGATGGTCTCGGTCATCGCGAGGCTGGTGTTGGGGTTGATCACTTGTATACGAACGGCGGGCATCATGACTCCTTATAACCGGCAAATAACCGGGCAAAATCAGGCAAGGTGACGCCAGAACGCTCAAAGCAGAGGCTGGCGACGATATGTTCAAAATGGTGCATCAGAGCATCACTCAAGGGCTGTAAGGCTTTATCCCGCAGCAGTTCAATCAACCTTTCATGGTCGTCACAGCGACAGCCCTGCCGCCAGGGCGATCCCCATGCGGCAATCACTAATGAAGAGCGCTGGCTCAGATGGGTCACCATCCCGGTCAGCACCTGATTACCGGAAATGGCCTGCAGATGAATGTGGAACTCGGCTGAGTGGCGAATCGCCGCCGGGCCGTCGTAGCGCTCGTGGGCCTGCTGTTCCTGACGAGTAATGGCCTCCAGCGCGGCCAGATGCGGCGGCTGGCAGCGGGCCAGCACATCCGGCAAATTAGCCACCTCCAGCAGCGCGCGAGTCCGGAAGATCTCCTGAGACTCTTCAACCGTCGGGCTGGCCACCTGCGCACCACGTTTGGGCGCTAATGTGACCATTTGCACAGTGGCGAGTCGTTGCAGCACTTTTCTGATCCCGGTGCGACTCACGCCAAACACCTCAGCCAGCGCTTCTTCCGGCAGTTTGCTCCCCGGTGGCAGTTGATGCTCGACAATCGCGGTCATCAGCGCCTGATAGATGGATTCGTCTTTGTCATGCAGAGCTGGCGCGGCCTGGGCGAGATAAGGGTTGTTCATTAACCACTCCGGTTTTTACTTTTCGACATCGAATCGTATACATAAATTTCATTTCTTGCATACAAGATTAAACATTTTGGCCCAATTCCTGCAACAGCCTCAGCAGTTCATCTCAATGGGTTTTGATTAACAGGAGCAGGTTTCATGCCAAATACACAAAATACGCATCAGGTTAAGGCCGCTGATCCCCACGCTGGATACAGCCCACGGCTTTGTAATGAGGATCTGGCGCCGACGCGCGATCAGAACTGGAGCTGGTACAACATCTTTTCATTCTGGATGTCGGACGTGCACAGCATGGGGGGCTACGTGGTCGCGGCGAGCTTCTTTACGCTGGGGCTGGCGAGCTGGCAGGTGCTGCTGTGCCTGTTAGTGGGGATTTGTATCGTTCAGCTGTGCGCCAACCTGGTCGCCAAACCCAGCCAGATGGCGGGCGTGCCTTATGCGGTGATTTGTCGCCAGGCGTTCGGTGTTTTCGGCGCGAATATTCCGGCGGTGATCCGCGGGCTTATCGCCTTCGCGTGGTATGGCATTCAGACCTATCTGGCGGCCAACGCGCTGATGCTGGTGATGCTGAAGTTCTGGCCGTCGCTGTCGGCGCTGACCGAAGCCAGCTTCCTTGGCCTGTCGCATCTGGGCTGGCTCTGTTTCGCGACCATGTGGCTGCTGCAGGCGATGGTCTTCTGGCACGGGATGAACGCCATCAAACGCTTTATCGATATCGCGGGGCCGGCGGTCTACGTGGTGATGCTGGGGCTGGCCGGCTGGATTGTATACAAAACCGGTTTTGACGGTATCTCCTTTACGCTGGCCAGTAAATCGCTAAGCGCGGGGGAGCAAACCTGGCAGATGATTACCGCGACTGCGCTGGTGGTCTCCTACTTCTCCGGCCCGCTGCTCAACTTTGGTGATTTCTCGCGCTACGGTAAAAGCATGGGCGAGATTCGCCGCGGCAACCGCTGGGGTCTACCGTTTAACTTCCTGCTGTTTTCTATTGTCACGGTAGTGATTGTCTCCGGCACCCAGTCGCTGTTTGGCCGCATGATTACCGACCCGATTGAAACCGTCAGCCGCGTCGGCAATGACCTGGCGGTGGCCATTGGCCTGCTGACCATGATTACGGCCACCATCGGCATCAACATCGTGGCCAACTTTGTCTCGCCGGCGTTTGATTTCTCGAACTGCTCGCCGCAGAAAATCAGCTTCCGTACCGGCGGGATGATCGCCGCCGTGGGTTCCATCCTGCTGACGCCGTGGAATCTGTTTAACTCGCCGGAGCTGATTCACTACACCCTCGACGTGCTGGGAGCGTTTATCGGGCCACTGTTTGGCATTCTGATCGTCGACTTCTACCTCATCAAACGCGGCCAGGTATCGGTTAACGATCTGTTCGACGATACGCCGAAGGGCAAATACTGGTACCGCAACGGCTTTAACCCGAAGGCGATTGCGGCGCTGGTGCCTTCCGTCGCCATCGGCCTGGTCATCAGCTTTATTCCTGCGCTGCACGAAGTGGCAAACTTTAGCTGGTTTATCGGCGTCTTCCTGAGCGGCGCGGCCTATCGCTGGATTGCCCGCGACGAGCGTGTCGCCGCACCGGCCGGCTTTAACGCCCTCGCCCAGAAAGAGTAATGGATGCGTACGCCGCGGCGTCCTGTCGCGGCGTACTTTCCCGCAAACTGGCATTAATTTTGCTGATTTCCTCTCTCCCTTCGCGCACCCACAAGGCAGCTATGATGATTGACTACTCCGTCGCCCTGCGCGGCGCCTTTTTTGATATCGCCGCTGTCGCCGACAGCGCGGACGATATCGCCAGCCACGCCCGCTATCTGGACGATGGTGTGCTGTTTCTGCGCGATGGCCGCATTCACGCGCTGCTCCCCTGGCAGGAAGCCGAGCAATATCTGCATCCGCTAACGGGCTATCGCGACCTGCGCGGTAAGCTGCTGCTGCCGGGCTTTGTCGATGCCCACGTCCACTATCCGCAAACGGAAATGATCGGGGCTTTCGGCGAACAGCTGCTTGAGTGGCTGACCACCTATACCTTTCCCGTTGAACGTCAGTTTGCCGATGCCGACTATGCCGCAGAGATCGCCCGCTTTTTTGTGAGCCAACTGCTCAGCCACGGCACCACTACCGCGCTGGTATTTTGTACCCTGCATCCGGAGTCGGTGGATGCGCTGTTTAGCGAAGCGCTGCGTCTGAATATGCGTCTGCTGGCCGGAAAGGTGATGATGGATCGCCACTCGCCGGAGTATCTCAGCGAAAGCGCGGAACAGAGCTATCGGCAGACCCGCGAGCTGATACAACGCTGGCACCAGCGTGGCCGCCTGGGCTATGCCATTACGCCGCGCTTCGCGCCGACCTCCACGCCCGCGCTGCTGGCGGCGGTGCGGCAACTGCGCGAAGAGTTTCCCGACACCTGGCTGCACACCCATCTCAGCGAAAACCTCAACGAAATCGCCTGGGTCAAAAACCTGTGGCCGGAGCATGAGCACTACCTCGACGTCTACCATCACTACCAGTTAACCGGCCCACGCAGCGTGTTTGCCCACGCCATTCACCTCGCGGACGCGGAGTGGCAGTGTCTGCACGATACCGGTTCGGCGGTGGCATTTTGCCCGACGTCAAATCTATTTCTGGGCAGCGGCCTGTTCCGCCTGCCAACCTGCTGGCATCACCAGGTGCGCATGGGTATCGGCAGCGATGTGGGGGCAGGTACCACCTTCAGCATGCTGCGAACGCTGGGTGAGGCCTACAAAGTCAGCCAGCTCCAAAGCTATCGTCTGCGCGCCAGCGAAGCGTTTTACCATGCCACGCTTGGCGGCGCGCGCGCCCTGCGTCTGGATGATCACATTGGTAATTTTCATCCCGGTAAAGAGGCCGATTTCGTGGTCATCGATCCGGCGGTGACGCCGCTACAGCGGCTGCGCAGCGAACGGTGCAAAGATATCTATGAACAGCTGTTTGTGCTGATGACGTTGGGGGATGAACGCAATATCAGTGAAACATGGGTCAACGGCAAACGCGTGTGGGGGAATGCAGAAGAAGAATAATCCGCTCCCGGCGTCATCCGCGACGCCGGGAAAACAGGCTCAGCATCAGCTACCGCGATAGGTGGACCAGCCGCCTGGGGCAATTAAAAACGGCAGATGGTAGTGATCGTCCGCCGCCTCGCGGATAACAAAATCGATTTGCGCACTCAGGTACAACGTCTCGCGCCCGCGGGCGGCGAACCAGTCGCCGATTTCCGCCGTCAGCCGATAGTTTCCCGCCGTCAGCGGCCCGTCGTTGAGTGCGCCAATACGTCCATGCTCATCGGTCACGCCATGGGCAATCGCGGCGCCATCCCGCGCCAGCGTCACCCTGACGCCCTGCGCCGGTTGGCCGGTCGAGACATCCAGAATATGCGTGCTTAAGGTACTCATTCGCCAATCGCTCCTTCCAGTCTTAATAACGTAATTTCACGCAGCTGCGCTAAGGCTTCCTGCACCTCATCGCGCTCGCTGTTCTGCAAACGCCGCGTCAGCGCCGCTAAAATGTCTTCCCCGCTGCGCCCTTTGGCGCGAATTAAAAACACCCGACCGAAGCGCGCTTCGTAGCGGGCGTTGCCCGCTTTCAGCGCCTGTGCGAGCTGTGCATCGCGATCGTCCACATTCCCCTGTTCCTGGCGTGACAGCGCCGCGTGCGCCTGTTCGCCCGTGGGTTTCTCGCCGATTCGCGGATGGGCTCTTAGGGCCTGCGTCAGTTCGGCTTCGCCCCAGTTCTCCATCAACTGCTGCGCGGTATTGAATAGCTGCTCACGTGAGCGCCAGGGTCGCCCGGCGGCCAGCGTGGCGGCCCAGCCAGGAATGGCCACGCAAGGCGCCAACAGTGAAGCGGCCTCCGTGCCGCTTAATTGATTAAAGTGATTCAGCGCGATCATCGCGGCTCCTTGTGGTGCTCTCCTGCGGGGCTTTCTCTTCAGGAATAATCAGATTGAGGACAATCGCCACCAGACCGCCGCTGGTAGCGGCAGAACCAAACAAGTTCTCCACCATCGGCGGGAAGTGGGCCAGAAACGCCGGTACCGCTTCAATCCCCAGACCAAAACCAAATGCCAGCCCAACAATCAGCATATCGCGGCGGGTCAGCGGCTTCTGGGTAATAATGCGAATTCCCGCCGCCACGACGCAACCGAACATAACCATCGTCGCGCCACCTAATACCGGTGCCGGAATCTGACGCAGGATTTCGCCAAACGGCGGGAACAGGCCGAGCAGAATTAAGATAACCCCAATGTAACGCCCAACGTAGCGGCTGGCGACGCCGGTCATCTGAATCACGCCGTTGTTTTGCGCAAACGTGGTATTGGGGAACGCGCACAGCATCGCCGCCACCATGCAGCTAATCCCATCGGCCAGAATGCCGCCCTTCAGCCGCGAACGGAAGGCGCCATCATCAATGGACTGCTGTGAGATCAGGCAGTTTGCCGTCAGGTCACCAACAGCCTCCAGAATACAGACCAGCGAAACCAGCGCAATCGGTAAGAAAATCGCGCCGTTGAACTGGAAACCGAACGGGAACAGCTGCGGCAGACGGAACCAGACCTCGCCCACGCCTTTCAGCTGGAACATCCCGCTCAGCGCCGCGGCCAGGCAGCCAACGGCAATGCCGATGACCACGGAAGAGAGGCGCAGCCAGCGGTTTTTCAGGCAGCTCAGCAGCACAATCGTCGCCAGCGTTACCGCCCCCAGCGTAATATTGCTCATGCTGCCAAACGCTTTTGCCTGCTCGCCGCCGCACCAGTTAATAATGCTGACTTTAATCAGGCTGATGCCAATCAGCGCAATCACGCTGCCGGTAATCACCGGCGTAAAAATACGCTTCAGCGGTTCGATAAAACGACTGACAATGCAAGGCACCAGCGCGGCAACAAAGTTGACGCCAAACAGCATGGCCATAATGTCCTGCGGCGTGCCGCCCTGCCCTTTTACCCACATACCGCCGGCAATGGCGACCCCGAGAAACGCAAAGCTGGTGCCTTGCATACAGATCATTCCGGCGCCAATCCCCCACACCCGGTTAGATTGCAAAAAGGTGCCGATCCCCGAAGCCAGCAAAGACATACTGATCAAATAGGGTAGCCATTCCCCCAATCCTAAGGTCGCGCCGATAATCAACGGCGGCGTGATAATGCCCACCAGACCGGCAAGCACGTGCTGCAACGCGCTGAAAAAGGCCGGAAGCGGCGGAATGCGCTGCTCAAGGCCGTACAGTAAACCCCCGTTCTTTTCATCTGACATGATCGTTCATCCATTGCGAGTAAGCGTGCAGTGGCTACTGCATAAAACAGGCCAAAACCAATTACACTTTCGCAACATTTAATCTTTTTCATTATTTACAATGAGATATAAAAAATACATCCCCATGATCTCCCGAAGCCAGCGAGGGCAAGGTAGTGAAACTTTCGATTCCATTAAGCCAATATGGAAATTATTGATTCACAAAAAGGCAACAAAAACGCCAATATGCACCCATTATGTGCAAGACATTGCCCACTTCCCCCGCAAACCCGCCAAATCCGCGTCTTCGCCATTGTGGTACGCAAATTGCTGAATGCCTTCACGACACAGGTAAAGGAGATGTAAATGAAAGCATTGATCATTGGCGGTGGAATTGGCGGGCTGAGCGCGGCGGTCGCGCTGAAAAATGCGGGAATCGAATGTGACGTTTTTGAAGCGGTAAAAGAAATTAAGCCGGTCGGCGCGGCCATTTCCATCTGGCCGAACGGCGTGAAGTGCATGCAGCATCTGGGGATGGGCGAGATTATTGAAAACTACGGCGGCCCGATGCATTTTCTGGCTTATAAGGAGTATCTGCGCGGTGAAACCCTCACCCAGTTCAGCCTTGCGCCGCTGGTGGCACGCACCGGTGGCCGCCCCTGCCCGGTTTCCCGCGCCGAATTGCAGCGTGAAATGCTCGACTTCTGGGGCCGCGACGCCGTGCAGTTCGGCAAACGCGTTGTCCGCTGCGAAGAAGATGACGACGGCGTCCGCGTCTGGTTTACCGACGGCACGCAGGCTGAAGGCGACTTTCTGATTGCCGCTGACGGGAGCCATTCGGCGCTGCGCCCCTGGGTGCTGGGCTATACCCCCGAACGCCGTTACGCGGGCTATGTGAACTGGAACGGTCTGGTCGACATTGATGAGGAGATTGCGCCGGGCAATCAATGGACCACCTTTGTTGGCGAGGGAAAACGCGTCTCGCTGATGCCGGTTTCCGCTGGCCGCTTCTACTTTTTCTTCGATGTCCCGCTGCCGCCTGGGCTTGCCGAAGATCGCAGTACCCTGCGCGCCGATCTGCGCCGCTACTTCAGCGGTTGGGCACCGCCGGTGCAGAAGCTGATTGCCGCGCTGGATCCGCAGACCACCAACCGTATTGAAATTCATGATATCGAACCGTTTGACCGGCTGGTGCGCGGCAAAGTGGCGCTGCTCGGTGATGCCGGACACAGCACCACGCCGGATATCGGCCAGGGCGGCTGCGCGGCGCTGGAAGACGCCGTCGTTCTCGGCGATCTGTTCCGCCACAGCCGCGACATCGTCAGCACGCTGCGTCAGTACGAAGCGCAGCGCTGCGACCGGGTGCGCGATCTGGTGTTGAAGGCGCGTAAGCGCTGCGACGTCACTCACGGCAAAAATATGCTGCAAACGCAGGCCTGGTATGAGGAGTTAAAAAGCGAAACCGGTGAGCGCATTATTAACGGCCTGTGCGAAACCATTCAGGGCGGCCCGTTAGGCTAACCGGGCCAGCGGCTCCTTCAGCTTGTCTGCATCGCCTCCATCACCGCAGTGAGCTTCTGAATCACCCTTTGCGCCGGACGCGAAAGCTGGCGTGAAGGGGCGGTACATAAGGCCAGCGTAAGCGGCCTCAGCTGCTTATTGCGCAGCGGAACAAACGCCAGCAGACCTTGTTTGACCTCATCCAGCACGTCAAGCCGGCTGAGGATCGTCACGCCGCTGCCTTTCAGTACCAGCGATTTAATCAGCCGGATATCGTTGCAGCCAATGCTGTTGGCCGGAAACAAATCGTGCTGCCGATAGAGCATCGCCACCCGTTCATGCACAATCAACGGCGCGCCGGGCACAATATGTCGCTCTTCGCTGAGCTGGCCCAAAGATACGTTTTCGGCGCACGCCAGCGGATGATCCGGGCGCATCACGACGCCCATCGCCAGCTCGGCAAACGCCAGTACGCTTAGCCCGGCCTGACCTTCCGGGTCGAGAATCAGGCCAAAGTCGAGATCTGCCTGGCGCACCTTCTGGCTGACGGTGTGGCTATCGGAGACCTGCAAATTTAACTCCAGCCACGGCCAGTCGGTAATGATATCCGCCAGCGCGGCGGCAAAACTCCCCTCGGCCAGCGCCTGCACCATCCCCACGCTGACGCTGCCACGCTTTAACCCCTGTAGCTCATCAAACTTTTGTCGCGTGAGATGAAACTCCTTTTGCCAACGCAGCAGATTATCGTACAGCAGCTCGCCAGCAGTGGTCATGCGCAGCCCTTCCGGCAGGCGCTCAAACAACGGCGTACCGAACGTCTCTTCGGCCTGCAGGATTTGTCGGTTAATGGCGGAGGCGGAAATATGCAGTTTTTCTGCCGCGCGCCGCAGGCTGCCGCAGCGCGCCACTTCAACAAAATAGAGTGCAAATCGTGAAAATGGACTCATCCTTTACCTGTTCTCTTTTTTGCAACGGTTAAGTGAATTAATGGTGATGGATGTCAACACCCTAATATGGCAACAATAATCTCACAACAATTAAACAGTTATTTTTGTGAGCCGGAGAACGCCATGCACCAACCGTCTATCGCCCCACCCGCCCATTGCAGCTTTGAACCTGAGGATTGGCTGCGCCTGGCGCAATGCTGGCACCCGGTCGCCCGCGCCTGCGACATTGGCCCGGCCCCGGTGAAAGCTACCCTGCTTGATGAGCCGTTGGTTATCTATCGTATAAAGGGCCAGGTCGTGGTGGCACGCGATGCCTGCCCCCATCGCGGCGTGCCGTTGACGCTGGGCTTTCATGATGAAGAAGGGATCGTCTGCCCGTACCACGGCCTTCGCTTCGGTGAAGATGGCCGCTGCAACCGCATCCCTTCCAGCCCCGACCAACCGGTACCGGCAAAACTCAATCTCACCCATTTTGCGGTGGAAGAACGCTATGGGCTGATCTGGACCTGTCTGGCCTTCGACCCGGAAAATCCACAGCCGTTGCCGGTCATGCCGCACTGGCATGACGAGGGATTTCAGCAGATCAACTGCCCGGCCTTTGAGGTCAACGGCTTTGCGGGCCGCCAGGTGGAAGGCTTTCTCGATGTCGCGCATTTCGCCTGGATCCATACCAACACCTTCGCCGACCCGGAAAATCAGCTGGTGCCCGACTACAGCCCTCAGGAGACGACGTTCGGTTTCATCGCCGATTACTGGAGCTCGGTGGGCAACTATCCCGCCAGCGCCGATTTTCGCGCCCCGGAAGGCTTCCGCTGGCTGCGTCATTTCGAGATGCATCTGCCGTTTACCGCCACCCTGACGATTCATTTTCCCGGTGATGCCAGGCTAGTGATTATGAATGCCGCCTCGCCGGTTTCCGCGCGCGTCACCCGCATGTTTGCTCCCATCGCCCGTAACTTCGACCTGCATGTGCCGGTGGAAGACGTGCACGCCTTTAACCTGCGCGTGTTTGAGGAGGACCGGCTGATGGTTGAGAGCCAGCGGCCTGAGAAACTGCCGCTGGATTTAACCCTCGAAGCGCATATTCCCGCCGACCGTAGCTCCATCGCCTACCGCCGTGGGTTGAAGAAAATGGGCTTCGGTGACTTTTTCCTCGTCTAAATGGAGAACCAGAATGAATGATGTCTTAAAGGTGGTCGTTGAGGGTCTCTGGTGTCAGGGAGAACAGAATCTGGCGATCCGACTAGTCGCTGAAAACGGCCAGCCGCTGCCCGCCTGGCAGCCCGGTGCGCATATCGACGTGCACCTGCCCTGCGGGATTATCCGCCAGTATTCGCTCACCGGCGCAGGAAGCGCCGACGACGGCTATCTGATTTGCGTAGCGCAGGAAAATACGTCACGCGGCGGCTCGCGTTATATCCACCAGCAGCTACGCCCAGGACAGACGCTACTGATTTCGCCTCCGCGCAACCTGTTTCCACTTCAGGCGCTGGAGCCAGTCACGCTGCTGGCCGCCGGAATAGGCATCACGCCGCTGTATGCGATGGCGTTACGTCTGAATGCGGAGGGGGTGCCGTTTAGGCTGCACTATTATCTGAAAAATCGCGCCCAGGGCGCGTTTGTTCGCGAACTGCGGCAGCAATTCGGCGCAGAACAATTCGCGATTCACTGCTCCCAGGAAGGGAACAGCGCCCGCCAGCATCTGGCGCAAGCGCTGGAGGGGGTCGAGCCCCGTCAGCCAATCTATCTCTGTGGGCCGGAAGGTTTCATGGCCGCCGCGCGGAGGGTCGCCGTGGAAAAAGGCTGGTCGCCAGCGCAAATTCACAGTGAAGCGTTTCAACCGCTGGCCCCCTCCATCAGCGCGGAGGAGGATGGTGAAACCTTTAACGTGACGCTGGCCTCGTCGGGCGAACGCTGGCCGGTGCCCGCGAATAAAACCATCGCTCAGGTGCTCCAGGAGAACGGCGTAGCGGTTCCGCTTTCCTGCGAAATGGGGATCTGCGGCGCTTGCCTGACGCCGGTTGTGGAGGGCATTGTCGACCACCGTGATTCTGTGCAGTCGGCGGCGGAGAAATCTGCCAGTAGCCAGCAAATTGCCCTGTGCTGCTCGCGTAGTCGGTCGGCCAACTTGTGCATTGATTTGTAGTCAGGCAGATAATGAAGCGTAAAACGTCATGATGCCTGTTCTCCAACAATATCGCTTAGTTTCTGCCGCGAATTATAGGGCCCAATAACGTGGATATATGATTCTGCTTCGCTAAAAAACGGTATCTAAAATGAATAATCAATCACGCAATCAAAAACCACAATTTCAATACAAAATAAAAACAGGAAATACGATAAATTTAACGACATTCGCACTACTTCTCATGCTAATGATTGATTTACAAACGATAATCATGTTCCTGTTCTCATTTAAAGCAATGTATACCTTCATGCTTAATTGATCCCAATCAAACTACGCATATTTTTATGACCCTTTTCACGACACACAATCTTACCTTTCTTTACGAAACTGTTGCGAGAAATGCGGATACTTTTGTACTAGTAAACGGATTATGAAAGAATACTTTCAGCCACCCTCCGCATAATCACTCAAATTCCCTGACTATCCCCCTGATAAAATGTGAAGTACATCACTACTCCGCACAAAATCGTAATAGGCTGCCAGGCTTGATATTTATGTCAATTTATTACGTTCCCGCCTTCTGTTAGCCAATGCCCTCCAGGCGATTCTCTCTCACCCTTTATGGTCCATCGTTTCAAAAAAAATGTTCTCTCCGCAACCCACATCTTCGGCTTTCATTCGAATATACAAATAATAATCACCAATTACCTTAACGTTTTTAATACAAAATAAGCGGCGTTTTCCGAATATTGACATGTCTTTTTTCCCCCTGCATATTTTACGAAGAAAAATAATGAATCGGATTACATGAGGAATCTCATGAACAACACCAGGACATATCCCGCGAAACGCAGACGTCGCGGCGAAGTACAAAATGCCAGTTTGACTATGCTCAGCGCACGCATCGCTGATGACCTTTGCGAATACGTTCGTGAGGTGGCTTTTCAAACCCGTAAAAGTAAACAACAAATTATCACCGAGGCGCTGATGCTACATCAGGCCAGTGGAATTGAAACACATGAATAAACAAAGAGATAGCATCAAACAGAGACGCCATTGATCGAGCGCTAAATATTTAACAGTGAATAAAAACAATAACCCGTTTTTATTCACTCTCACAGATAACAGGTCAATATCAGCCTGTTTTCGGTGAAATAATGTTTTGTCAGAAAAATAATAAATCACAAAACATCGTGGCTGAGGTTATTACACTTCAGGGCTGCTGTACGCCCCTGCCACTCGCTAAATAAAACCGCCAGAACAGGCGAAAAATTCAGTTAATGACAGGTAACTCATTATGCAGTCCGTAAGTAAAAGTATTATCGCCGTCGCGGTGTTGGCCGCACTGACATCCACTCATGCTAACGCAGTAATTGTCACTTCCGATAGCGTAATACTCCCTAATACCACAACAACGGTGACCCAGCAGTTCCAGTCCGTGGAGAACGCGATTACAGGTAACAGCCAGAAAGCAGATGATGCTTTTACCAAAGCTGACGACGCTAAACAACGTGCTGATGCCGCTTTTACCAAAGCAGATGATGCGATGCGTGAAGCAGGCAACGCCGCGGCATCCATTACAGGACTTGAACGCAGCATAGATACAGTGAAAGACGCTGTCGTTGATGAATACAAAAATCGCGTTGCCGCCGATACAGCATTGCAGGGCCAGATAGATGTGGTGAACAAGAGCATCAAAACTAGCGCCGACGGTTTAGCCCAGGAAATCAAAGATCGTACCGCAGGTGATGATGCCCTACATACCGAGTTGACCAACCAGAAGGCAGCACAGCAGCAGATTGACCAGGCTCAGTCCCAAATCATTGGCACGCATGACAACCTGATTAGTGACAACAAAGCTGCCATTGATACTAATACCCAGGCCATCGGTAATAAGGTTGATACGAAAACCTTTACCGATGACCAGAAACGCCAGGATGATGCCGTTACCGCGTTAACAACTACCGTTAACAGTAAGGCAAGTCAGACCGATGTTAATACTAACAAAAAGGCGATTGCCGCCGATGAAGCTAACATCACCGCCAACAAATCCGCTATCGATACCGAAGTGAAGGCCGAACAGCAGCACTTCTCCACCCTGTCATCCAGCGTGCACCAGGCCCAGACCACCGGCGCAGCCGCTCAGAATCGCGCTGATGTCGCCTTTGCCAACGCGGAAGCTAACCATCAAGCGCTGGTAAACACCAACCAGCGTCTTGCCGACGACGAGAAAACGCTGGCTAACCACGAGCAGCGCATTTCGGACCTGGAAGCCAACAACCGCACCAATTTCAACAAGCTGGAGCAGCAGCAGAACAAAGACCGTAAAGAGTTCCGCGCAGGTCTGGCTGGCGCTTTCGCCCTCACCGCTATCCCGCAAGCGCCGCAGGGCCACACCGTCGGCTTCGGCATGGGCGTCGGGACCTTTAACGGCCAGAACGCCGTATCTGCCGGGATCAGCGCTCGCGTGTCAGCCAACGTTTCCGTAAAAACCGGTCTGTCCTGGGATACCGCGGACAACGTCGGCGCAGGCGCGGGCGTGCTGTTTTCTTATTAAGAGTACATTCCTCCTGCCCTCACAGGGGAACATTATTGCGCTGAACCACGCAATAAGGGCGAAAGCCCAGCCTTCATCGTTATTGTTGTATTTGCCACTTTTTTCGTAGTTAGAGAGATGTTTCCCCCGGGTACGGGGGCTTTTTTAAGTAGAAGGAAAATCTACTTAACAAAGCTGTAATGACGATAGCAACCACAACTAGAAAGTGAGTTTGAAATGAAAAAAACAGCAGTGGCATTGGCCGTATTGGCTTTAGGGGTAACTTCCGCGCAGGCAGCGGAAATCTATAATAAAGACGGCAATAAGCTGGATCTGTACGGCAAGGTTAAAGCCGCGCATAGCTGGACGGACGGCAAAAATGCGGATGGTACCTATGCGCGTCTGGGCTTCAAAGGTGAAACCCAAATCAACGAGGAATTAACGGGCTACGGCCAGTTCGAAGGTCAGCTTGACGCTGCGAAAGCAGAAGGTTCTCAGAATGGCGAATCCACACGCCTGGCGTATGCTGGCCTGGACTATGGTCACAACGTTAGCTTTGACTATGGCCGTAACTACGGTATCGCTTACGATGTCGGGGTTTATACTGACAACCTTTCCGAATTCGGCGGCGACTCCTATGAAGGCACTGATTCATTCCTTACTGGTCGCACTAGTGGCGTTGCTACATTACGTACCAGCAACGCCTTCGGCTTAGCGGACGGCGTCAGCTTCGGCGCACAATACCAGGGCGCAGACGCGACCGATAGCGACCCCGCTAAACAGCATGGTACAGGTTACGGTTTCTCTCTGGGTTATGACAACATCGCTGATTCCGGTATTTCGACTATCGCCACCTACGCGACCAGCGCGGTCACGGGCCACCAGAAAACGGCGGGCTGGACCGGGAACAACGCTGAGTTCTGGGGCGTTGGTGCGAAATATGACGCGAACCGCGTATACGTTGCAACCATGGGCGGCGAATCTCACAATCTGCTGAAAGGCGCTCACGAAGCGAAACACTTTGAAGCGATGGCCGCGTATGTGTTCGACTTTGGCCTGCGCCCGAACGTGGGCTACGTGCACGCACGCGACAATAACAATCGTGATATCACCGAGTATGTCGCACTGGGTTCAGATTACTACTTCAACAAAAATATGGTGGCGGATATCGGCTATCAGATCAATCTGGCTGATAACGGCGACAACACCGTTGTGGCTGGCCTGACCTACCAGTTCTAAGGCCATACGATCGCTACCGTCGGCGGGAAGTGTGGACATGCTATCGCCGACAATCAGACTGACCTGTCTAGATCATTAACTTTGAGTATGTCTTATACTGTCCCCCCGGGTGAGGGGGGATTTTTTGATTGCGGGCAGTGACGCGTAATATCTTTTATAAAACAGGCTATATCGCAATGAAAAAAATCATGGTTTCCGTTCTTGCTCTGACGGCGTTGGCTGCGATGCCAGCACAGGCCATTAACGCCAAATACCGCGAGCAACTTGAACGTTCTGGCTGTACTGAAATGAACGCCGGCGTCTCCTGCGACATTAACAAAACCAAAGCGCAGAACGCCAAACAGGCGCCAAAGGCTGCCGCGAAGCCTAAGCTGACGGCCAGCCAGCAATACGGGCAGATTGTTGGCGAAGCTGAAACTATCCTCGGGATGAAAGGCATTGCGGCGGAGGAGTTTTTGGTTGAGAAAGGCTGGCGCCAGCAGTCTAACGGTGACTGGAAAAAAGCCGGCCACGAACTGCGTATTATCGAAGATAAAGGCGTGGTGCGTAACGCCCAGATCGTTAAATAATAAAAAGGCTCCTGCGGAGCCTTTTTATTACGCTGAATAAGGCGATAGCTGTTTACGGCATCGCCCGCACGATGGGTTACGCCACCTTCTTTACGCGCAATACTCTCTGCGGCAACTCGCCCTCAACGACCAGCAAAGCGGACTTGAGTTCAACCTTCATTCCCTGGCGAATCGAGGCGGCTTTTATACTGGTAGATTCCTGTTGAAAGGCCCCCTCATTGTAGGGGAACAACAGAATACATTCGCCCAACTCTTTCAACTGCCGGAGTGCTTCCGTTCGCGTATTGTAATTGCGATATTTCATTCTATGTTTCACGATCGTTATTATTCACTTATCCTGCGGCGGTGTGTTCTGCATTCTTTTGCCGTACACCGGAAAATAGCCAATGCCAGAAGAAAACTTTGATTCCTGCGCCTGTAAACGTTGCCACATAGAACCATGGACTATGCACCATGGTCGTGCGAATGACTTCCAGCAGATCCACGTTGAAACTGTCTGCCATGGCGTAGTCAATGGTCCCTAAAAACACCAGCGTCAGAGCCATCATCACCATCACCGCGTGCAGCTTGCCAAGCTGTGGCAGGCGGCCGGAAGCCCATTGCCACAAGAAAGTCGTACTCAACAGGAACAGCGCAGATAATAGCAACCCGGTCTTAAAACCAAAGTCTTGAAATTCCCGAAACAAGCTGAGCGCACTCATCAAAATGAATATTCCCAGCATGGCTTTTTTAATAACCCCCATCCTTCCACCTATAAAACCATGACATTAAATAAACAATTAACGTTTACCCGCGCGCATATCGACTTGCACGGATATTTGCAGTTAAGAACGAATATGATTTTTTTAATAAACATCCTGACCAGCAAAATGCCTGGCATGAGACTACCCTGGCAATACTAAGGTTTTTTATTTTTCATGACCAAGAAAAACAAATGTATACTTTAAATACGGAAAAATCCGATCAATAAATAGTGAACAAAAGAAAGCTAAAAGAGATTATTGATATAAACAGTGAGCGTTGAACAAGACGGCCTTGCTGCTGATTAGCTCGTTACCGGTCAGTGATGGCGCATTTGAGAGAAAACGATGCCGATGGCTTGCTGGCGGTGCTCGGCAGGTTGATGATAAATCAGCACTTCCGTACCGAAATTACATGATATTATGCGTAACCCTATTGATTCTTGCGTCTTCAACGCTCGCAGGCCGTCTGTTAAACGCTTTCTAACCCTGAACTCATTGCCATAATGAATACGTATAATAAAAAAGTTCGCGCCTATCACTTCCCCGCATTCCGCTATCTGTTCACCGCCCGCTTGCTGACGGTCCTCGGCAACGGTATGGCGCCGATTGCGCTAGCCTTCGCGGTTCTCGATATCGGCGGAACCGTTTCTGATTTGGGGATGGTGGTTGCCTCTCGTTCCATTCTCAACGTCGCCTTTCTGTTGCTCGGTGGCGTCCTGGCCGACCGCTACTCGCGTAGCCGCGTGCTGGTTTACTCATCCAGCGTCGCCGCCCTCTCGCAGGCCATCGTGGCCTGGCTGGTGCTGGATGGCTCTGCGACGGTATTAAGCCTTGCCCTGCTTGGCATGCTTAACGGGGCCTCCGCCGGTATCGCCTTACCGGCTTCACAGGCGCTGGTCCCGCAGACGGTACCCAGCAATAATCTTCGCGAAGCCAACGCGCTGGTGCAGCTCGGTATTTACAGTGGCACGGTGATTGGCGCGTCCCTTGGCGGGATCCTCGCCAGCTCGGTCGGCCCCGGCTGGGGGCTGGCAATCGATGCCATGGGCTTTGCCGCCGCAGCCCCCCTGTACTTTATGATTCGCGTGGCATCGTCCAGGGTCAGCGCCGCGCAAAGTAACATCCTGCAGGATTTAAAAGAGGGATGGAAAGAGTTCGCCAGTCGTGCCTGGGTGTGGTCAGTCGTGGTTCAGTTTACGATTATCAACGCGGCATTCAGCGGCATAGTGATGGTGCTTGGTCCGGCGATAGCCGACGCCTCCTTTGGCCGGGCGAACTGGGGGATCATTGTGGCGGCCGAAAGCGTCGGGTTAATCGTGGGCACCTTTATCGCCCTGCGCTGGCGGCCACGCCGTGATTTGTTTATCGGCGTCATGCTGGTTGGGCTCTGCGCAGCCCCTATTTTGCTGCTCAGCCAGGCCGCCTCTGCCGTCTGGCTGATGGCGGCGTTCTTTCTTACCGGCGTCGCGTTTGGCCGGTTCGGCGTTGCCTGGGCCCATTCACTGCAAACGCATATCCCGCCGGAAAAACTCGCCCGCGTTTATGCCTATGACGCCGTCGGTTCTTTTGTGGCCATCCCTTTCGGTGAACTGGTTGCCGGGCCGTTAGCAATGCAGTACGGCAACAGCCACGTGTTGTTGGTTGCCGGCATCGCGGTGGTGACCGCCACCGTCTGCGCCAGCCTGGTTCCGGCAATCAGGCGGCTGGAGAATACCGCTCAGGTCAGATCGCTGTAAGCTGATAAACCGGCACGCGTCGCGTCGTGCCGGTTAGCGTATCAAAAACGTCCGTTTCCGACGTGGCGATCCGCATCCCCGTTTTGCGCAGCCGCTGTACATCGGCGGCGATGCGTTGCAGGCCAAACCAGAACAACCCATCCAGCGCCGTCACCGCCAGCCTGTTTTCCAGCGCAAGCCGCAGGCGTTCCCGCGGATGTTTCACCTGCTGGGCGATTTCGCGATAGGGCGTTTCGCCGTTACCCGCCCCGTCGGTGCGGCGAATGCGGGTGGAGAGATGGTATTGAAACGCTTCCGGCACGCCAGTGAGATCGCTTTTCAGGCTATAGACACAGCCAAAACGCTTTCCGTTAAAGGTCGCGCTTTTCTGATTCAGGGCGAGCTCATCGCGCACGCTGGCGATCAGCTGCGGCGCGCGCGTCAGCAGCAGCCGAAAAGGCAGTTCGAAGCTGGTGACGTAATCCACATTCAGCAAGGCAATGCGCAGACGCTCTTCCGCTCCCGCCCCGCTCGCCTGACATTCCGCTATCACATCGGCCCACTGTTTCGTGAGGCGTTCGCTTTCCGTCGCCTCCGTAAAGCGGTATTTCTCAATCTGGTAGTCAATGCGCCCGCTCACCGTTGATACCCTTCTGATTATCGTATTATGCGTCGCTCACTTTACCAGCGACGCGCGAGCACCGGAAGCCTCTATCTGACAACAATAATCCGTGATTTCAACGGCCATCACGACGCCTGATGCTATTCACACGTATCGCGCCACGGCCCGCGCGGGCACGGCTGCATCAGCGCATTCACGCGCTGCGGGTAAATGTCGTACATCCCGCCGTTGAAGGGGTCAACGAGGAACCAGCCGGGGACGCCGAGGAACAGGAGGTTACCGAAGGTGTACCAGTGGGTGGTTCGGGTTTGCAGCGGTACCAGCGTCGGATAATAACCCGCGTGCAGAAAAGTCACGTTATAGGTGAGTTTGCCAAAATAGCGGTTATCCGATTTAGGCAGCGTGACTCGTTGCGGAGTTACGCCGCGCGCGCTCACCACCCCATGATTATCCGAGATAACAAACTGCGCCCCCACCGGGTCGCTTTCCAGATACAGGCTCTGCGTTGACTCGCCGACAATGGTGGCGCAGCCGCTCAGCAGCAAACAGACCACAACGGATAACACGACTTTGACCATTTTTTAGGTTCCACTTTTCCCTCATAAGATAGAATCCTTAAGCGACAAAACAGCGGGTAATATTAAATCGCGCGTCGGTAGGTTAACCCCGCCACCGTGCGCCTTCCGCGAACAAATGCTATGATATGCCAACGATTTTTGGCTGCCTGACAGTCATCTTCACCATGATAAATGACGAGGAATCCCGGCATGAAAGCGAAGTCTGTCACCCTCTATGACGTAGCCGAGCACGCTAACGTCTCGTATCAGACTGTCTCCCGGGTGATTAATCAGGCCGCTCACGTATCCGAAAAAACGCGCCGCAAGGTGGAAGCGGCGATGGATGCGCTGAACTATATTCCCAACCGCATGGCGCAGCAGTTGGCAGGTAAACTGAGCCATACGCTGGGGTTTGCCACCAGCAATCTGGCGCTGCATGCGCCGTCGCAGATTGTGGCCGCCGCCAAGTCGCGGGCGGGCGAACTGCAATTTAACGTGGTGATCGCCATGACCGAGCAGTCTGGCCTGGAGGCCAGCAAAGCCGCCGTCAGCCAGCTGTTGTCGCAGCGCGTTGACGGCATTCTGGTCAATATTCCCATGGAAGAAGAACACACCCAGGAAATCGTTCGGCTGTGCGGCGCTATCCCGGTGCTGTTTCTGGATGTCTCGCCGTCAACCACCACGCACCATATTGTTTTTGACCCGCAGATGGGCGCGAAGCTGGGTGTCGATCATCTGCTCGAACGGGGTCATCAGCAGATAGCCCTGCTGTCCGGCCCGCTAAGCTCCATTTCGGCGCGGCTGCGTTTGGAGGGCTGGCAGTCTTGCCTGGCGGAACACCAGTTGATGCCGGTGGCGGTGATGTTTGGCGACTGGAGCTCGCTATCGGGCTATCAGCAGGTTACGCGGCTGCTTAACGAGGGAACCCTCCCGACGGCCATCCTGGTGGCGAACGATCAGATGGCGCTGGGCGCGCTACGCGCACTTTCCGAATACGGTTTGTCGGTCCCCGGGGCCGTCTCGGTGGTCGGCTACGATGATACGGAAGATAGCGCCTGCTTCACCCCGCCGCTCACCACCATCAAACAGGATTTCAGGGCGTTAGGGAAAGTCAGTATTGAGCGTCTGCTGGCGCTGATCGACGGAGAAGAGACGGTATCCGAATTACTGCCGGTCAGTCTGGTGGTGCGCAAAACCACCGCCCAACCGCCATCTGATTCGCTCAGCCCGCAGCAGCTTGCAGAGGAACTGGCTCGCCTCGCCCGGCAGGTTGCCCGCCTGCAATAACCGCTCTCCTGCGCCCCGCCTACGGGGCCATGATTTGTGATTGCCTTCACCCTCTCCCGCGATGATCCTTTACATGCAGCGGGTATCCTCACATAGTAATTAAAATTGTGAGCGAATCGCAAATACATCAAGGAACCACCACTATGAGCCCTCAACCTCTCTCTTTGGCCGCCGTACTCGCCCGCCGCGACTGGGAAAATCCCGCCGTCACCCAGCTCAACGCGCTGGCCGCCCATCCGCCCTTTTCCAGCTGGCGTGAGGCCGATGACGCCCGCCGGGACGCCGTATCACCGTCGCGGCAACTTCTCAATGGTCGCTGGCAGTTCAGCTACTTCACGCAACCGGAGTCGGTACCGGAAAGCTGGTTGCAGCACGACCTGGCGGACGCCCACAGCATTGCGGTTCCTGCCAACTGGCAGATGCTGGGTTACGATGCGCCCATTTACACCAACGTCACCTATCCCATTCCGGTTAATCCGCCGTTTGTACCGCAGGATAACCCTACGGGATGTTATTCGCTCACATTTAACGTTAATCCACAATGGCTGATCGACGGGCAGACGCGCATTATCCTCGACGGTGTCAACTCGGCCTTTCACCTGTGGTGTAACGGCCAGTGGGTCGGCTACGCGCAGGACAGCCGCTTGCCGTCAGAGTTTGATCTTAGTGAGCTGCTGGTTGACGGCGAGAACCGCCTGGCGGTGATGGTGCTGCGCTGGAGCGACGGCACCTATCTCGAAGATCAGGACATGTGGCGGATGAGCGGTATTTTCCGCGATGTTACGCTGCTGCATAAACCGACCACTCGCCTGAGCGACGTCCAACTGGTTACCCAGCTCAACGACGAATTCAGCCGCGGCACGCTGGAAGCGACCGTGATGGTTGAAGGCGATATCACCCGCGATACGCGCGTCGCCGTCCAGTTGTGGCAAGACGATCGTCTGGTGGGCGAAGCAGAGCAGCCGCTCGGCAGCGACATCATTGATGAGCGTGGCGGTTATGCCGATCGTACTACGCTGCGCCTGCCGGTGGCGCAGCCCGCGCTGTGGAGTGCGGAAGTCCCCGCGCTTTATCGCACCGTGGTGCTGCTCAAACGCGGCGATACGCTGGTTGAGGCGGAAGCCTACGACACCGGCTTCAGAAAGGTTGAAATCAGCGGCGGGCTGCTGAAAGTGAACGGTCAGCCGCTGCTGATTCGCGGCGTTAACCGCCATGAACATCATCCGGATAACGGCCAGGTGATGGACATCGACACCATGCGTCAGGATATCCTGCTGATGAAGCAGAATAACTTCAACGCGGTGCGCTGTTCCCACTACCCTAATCATCCGCAATGGTATCGGCTGTGCGATTACTACGGCCTGTACGTGGTGGATGAAGCGAATATTGAAACCCACGGGATGGTGCCGATGCGCCGTCTCAGCGATGACCCTCGCTGGCTGCCGGCGATGAGCGAGCGCGTCACCCGCATGGTGCAGCGCGACCGCAATCACCCGTCGATTATTATCTGGTCGCTGGGTAACGAGTCCGGGCATGGCGATAATCACGACGCGTTGTATCGCTGGATCAAATCCAACGATCCCTCCCGCCCTGTCCACTATGAAGGCGGCGGTGCAAACAGCGCCGCCACCGATATCATCTGCCCGATGTATGCTCGCGTCGACCAGGATCAACCGTTCCCGGCGGTGCCAAAATGGTCCATCAAAAAATGGGTCGGCATGACGGATGAAAACCGTCCGCTGATCCTCTGCGAATACGCGCATGCGATGGGCAACAGTCTTGGCGGTTTCCATAAATACTGGCAGGCTTTCCGTCAGTATCCCCGTTTGCAGGGCGGCTTTATCTGGGACTGGGTCGACCAGTCGCTCAACAAACGCGATGAAAACGGTCAAACCTTCTCCGCCTATGGCGGTGACTTTGGCGATACGCCGAACGACCGTCAGTTCTGTATGAACGGCCTGGTATTCGCCGACCGCACCCCGCACCCGTCGCTGTATGAAGCGCGTTACGCCCAGCAGTTTTTCCAGTTCCGCTGGCTTGCCGACAATCAGCTGGAAGTCACCAGCGAATACCTGTTCCGTACCACCGACAATGAGCAGCTGTGCTGGACGGTGAAGCTCGAGGGTGAATCGCTTGCCAGCGGCAGCGTGCCGCTGACTATTGCGCCACAGGGGAAACAGACGATCGCCCTCGATCTGCCGTCGATCGCCCGCAGCGGCGAGGTATGGCTGAATGTCGAAGTTAGGCAGAACGCCGCCACCCGCTGGAGTGAAGCCGGACACGTCTGCGCCCGCGAGCAGTGGCAACTGCCGGGTCTGCTTAACGCGGAATCCGTCGTCACCCGCGGCAAAACTCCGGTACTGACGCAAAGCGATACTCATTATTTCATTGCCCACGGCGAGCAGCAGTGGCAGTTCGATCGTGCCAGCGGCCTGCTGACGCAGTGGGTCAGCCACGGCCAGAACGTTCTGCTGACGCCGCTCCAGGATCAATTCACCCGCGCGCCGCTGGATAACGACATTGGCGTCAGCGAAGTGACGCGTATCGATCCCAATGCCTGGGTTGAGCGCTGGAAAGCGGCCGGTTATTACACCATGGCGTGCCATACCGTCAGCCTGAGCGCCGATACGCTGACAGAATCGCAGACGGTACAACTCAGCTCCGAGCATCACTGGCTGGCGCACGGTAAGTTGCTGTTTATCAGCCGCAAAACTTACATTATTGATAATCAGGGCGAGCTACAAATTAGCGTTGATGTTGACGTCGCCCGCGGCACGCCGTCTCCGGCGCGCATCGGCCTGACCTGCCAGCTGGCGGAAGTCGCGCCGCAGGTCAGCTGGTTGGGGCTGGGGCCGCATGAAAACTACCCCGATCGTCAGGCGTCGGCCCACTACGATCGCTGGCAGCTTCCGCTAGCTGAGATGTACACGCCGTACGTCTTCCCGAGCGAAAACGGCCTGCGCTGCGGTACTCAACGTCTGGAATATGGCGCCAATCTCTGGCGCGGTAATTTCCAGTTCAACCTCAGCCGCTATAGCCAGTCTCAGTTGCATAACACCTCACACCGGCACCTGCTGGTCGAAGAAGCCGGAAGCTGGCTGAATATTGATGGCTTCCATATGGGCGTTGGCGGCGATGACTCCTGGAGCCCGAGCGTTTCCGCAGAGTATCTGCTGCAAGAGCCGCATTATCACTACAGTCTGCGCTGGGCGCGTCGCTAGCCCGGCTGTAAGCGTAAAAATCCACGCCGACGCGTGGATTTTTTTATGCGTGCGCGAAAGCTCACCATATGATAATCGTATTCCTACAAACGCTTATGATTATCACGCTTTATATTACGGGAAGAATGGATGTTGATGAAAACAACGGCCTCAGCGCCTCACGAGGTCAGAGCACAGTTTCGCGCCGGGGTAGTCGCCTGCTTTCCGACGATTCCCGGCTACTGGAGCATTGGTTTTGCCGCCGGAGCTATCGGCACACTTTCGGGTTTCACGACCCTGCAAACGGCGCTACTGGCCAGCCTGCTGTACGCCGGGTCGGCACAATTTTTATTCTACTCGCTGTGGGCCGCGGGCGCGGAGGTGGCATCGGTGGTGATCAGCGTTCTGCTGGTCAACCTGCGCTATCTGCTGATGAGTTCGGCGATGAGCGTCTTCTTTCGCGAGCACACCACCACCCAAAAAATCCTCAGCGGCCTACTGCTGACCGACGAAACCTTTGGCGTGGCGGTGCAGTACGGCGGCGCGCACAGCAAAGTCCCGTTTGCCTGGATGCTGGGGATTAACGTCGCCGCCTGGCTGAACTGGATCCTCGCCTGTATCGTAGGCGCCGGTCTGGCCTCCGCGCTGCCGCCCGCGCTGATGGAAGGATTGAGCTTTAGCCTTGTCTCTATGTTTATCGGCCTGGTGCTGATGTTGTGGTTCGCCAGCCGTCGTCGGCTGCTGGAGACCGTTGCTATCGCCGTCTCGGTGTTGATTACGCTGTTCATGGCCGGCCATACTGACACCAGCGTGGTGGTGATTGTCGCCGCGTCCGTTTCCGCAACGCTTGCCACGCTGGGACTGCGTTTGTTCGCGAAGGGAGAACAATAAAATGGAACGCAATATTCTGCTCGCCATTATTGCTTCGGCGGTGGTGACCGCGCTGATGAGGACCGTGCCGGTTCTTTTGCTATCTCGCTTTCGCATGCCGCCCGCGCTACAGCAGTGGCTCAGCTTTATCCCGGCCGCCATTATGTCGGCGATTATCGCCGCAGAGCTTATCGGCAAACCGGCGCTCACGCCCGGCGGGGTGAGCATTTCGCTGCTCGCCGCGGCAGCGGCGACGCTTATCGGCATACTCAGCCGCAGCCTGTTTGCCACGGTGATTGCCGGAATGGTGGCCTTTACCGGGCTCAGCTTCCTTCTCACCTGATGTAACATGGCGTTCTGCTGACAACAGAACGCCTGTTACGGTCGCGTTACTCCGCAGCAGGTGCTTTCACCCGTACGCCTGCCAGCACCACCATCATCGCCACCACCAGCAGCACACCGCTGGCGGTAAAGACGCCGCTGGCGCCGTTAAGATCGAAAACCAACCCGCCGCCTGCCGCGCCTGCGCTGATGGCCAGTTGAATGGAGGCCACCAGCAGGCCACCGGCGCTTTCTGCTTCATCCGGTACCGTGGTGGCAAGCCAGGTTGACCAACCTACCGGCACCAGGCCGAAGGCAAATCCCCACAGGCTCACCAGCAGGCCGTCCAGCAGCGCCAGATGACCGAAGGCCACCATCATCAACGCCAGAATCCCCATCGCCAACGGCACCAACGCCAGCGTCAGGCGCAGGTTCCGCGCCAGCAGATGCCCGGCGATTGACGTGCCGACAAAATTCGCCACGCCAAAACCCAGCAAAATCAGCGAAATGGTTTCCACGCTTGCCTGACCAACCGTTTCAAGGAACGGGCGCAGGTAGGTGAAGAAGGCAAAATGACCGCTGAAAATGAAAATGGTCGCCAGCAGCCCGCCCACCATGCCAGGGCGACGCAGCACTTTAAACAACGTGCCAAGGCTCGCGCCGCTGTCCGGACGCATGGACGGCAACACCCATAGCTGCCACAGCAGCGCCAACGCGCCGGGCACCACGCAAAGAATAAAAACGTTACGCCAGCCAATCAGACTACCGAGAAAGCTGCCGAGCGGTGCGGCGACGACGGTGGCTATCGACACACCGGCAAAGATAATCGACAACGCTTTTGGCACATCGCTCGCCGGCACCAGCCGCATCGTGGTCGCCGTCGACATCGCCCAGAAGCCGCCAATCGCCACGCCCAGCAGCAGTCGCCCTAATAACAACACGTGCAGCGACGGCGCAAACGCCACCAGCAGGCTGGAGACAATTTGCAGCAGGGTAAAGAACATCAGCACCCAACGACGGTCGATGCTTTTGGTGGCCGACGTAATCAGCAGCCCGGTCACCAACGCCACCAGCGCGGTCGCCGTCACCGTTTGCCCGGCAACGCCCTCGCTCACGCCGAGGCTTGCCGCCATTGGTGTAAGCAAGCTGGCCGGTAAAAACTCGGCGGTAATCAAACCAAAAACCCCCAGCCCAAGCGACCATACGGCACGCCAGGCGGGTTTGGCCGGGGCTAAAGACCCGCTTTCAGCGACGCATGAATTCATCTGTTACTCTCCCGTTATGAAAATGTGATATATGTCGCAAAGCATAGAAAGTTCCGCCTGGACGATCTATGACATATAATCTCCAATTATTGATAATTCGTCCGGAGTTGCGCCCATGAGCCACCATGCCCCCGATTTAATCAGCGAGCTGCTGCGCGGAATGCGCCTGTCCGGCGTTAAATATCGCCGTATTGAAGCCAGCTCGCCCTTTGGCGTGGCTTTCGGTCGGGCATCAGGCAAAGCGCAGTTTCACTTTGTCAGCCAGGGCCCTGCGCTCTTAAGAACCGAGAGCGGCGCGCGCTTCGAGCTACAGAGCGGCGATGCGCTGTTTATTCCCAACGGCGATGCTCACGCCCTGCTGTCGGATGATCACGCTATCGTGACGCCACTCGCCGACTTTCCCAGCGAGCCGATTTGCAGTTCAGTGTGCGATATTCACTGCCAGCCCTGCCCCGACGGTGGCAACGTGGTTATATTCAGTGGATGTATGGATTTCGATCTTGGCGGCATGCAGCCGCTGGTGAAAGCGATGCCAGAAGTGATGATGGTGAGCCGCCTGATGTCGACCTGGCCGGAAATCCACCCCTTGCTTTCCGCCATGGAGCGTGAAGCACAGGGCCGCCAGGTCGGATTTGCCGGGATCCTTGCCCGTCTCGCGGATGTCGTAGCAGCACTGATTGTCCGTGGCTGGGTGGAAGCAGGCTGCGGCAAAGCCACCGGTTGGATTCAGGTGCTGCGCGATCCACGCCTCAGCCGCGCCATCTACGCGATGCATCAGCAGCCCGGCATCAACTGGAGTGTGGCGGACTTAGCCAAAGAAGCCGGTACTTCTCGCTCGGTGTTCGCTGAACGATTCCTCTCCGCGACCGGCACCACGCCGGCGAAATACCTGGGCGAACTGCGCATGCGGCTGGCGGTACAGTATATCGGCCAGGAGCAACAGGCGATTGAGACCGTGGCGCTCAAACTCGGCTATGGCTCAGTTGCCGCGTTCAGTCGGGCGTTTAAACGCGTTGTCGGGCATTCACCGGGAGCACTACGCGAAAATAGTGAGGTTGCTCCAGAGGTATAGTTGCTACGCCCGGCCATCATAATACACGTGAGGATAGCTGTTCGTGTTTTACCGTTAATATGGCCGCGCGTGAGTCGCTTGAATTATTTGCATCATGAATGAATAATGCCTTAATAACCGAATAAAAAACCTTACCGTTTCTTATTTCCAACTTGTTCATAACATTTCGTTTGATGGCGCTAATTCTTTTCTCTGAACGACCGGTAATGCGCGTCAATAGTTCAGGTTTTATTCCCATGCTCAACGCCAGTAGAATAAACAGTTCATTATCGGAAAGCGAAAAATAAAGCGACTTCTCTGCTTCGCTATTCACTCCCGGCGAATATATATCAATCAGCATTTCGCTGTGGTTATTCTTAATGTTATACACCACCAACCCACTCGCGCTACGCAGCAGGTAACCGATAATCAGAGGCGAGACAACCTCTGTCAGTACCATGATGTTTTTACAGGAAAAAAGATGTGCATCCCGGGCTAACCGCTGAACTGACAAGGTGATATCCAGGTCGTTGAGAATAACGATGAAATCCAGAGCGACGTGTCCTATTCGACAGACACGCGTCTCTTTTTGAGGCGTGTTAAGAAGTTGCTGAATACCAAAATTCAGAAAAGCGTCATCACTGTAACTGACTACCTTCATATTCTTCCCTCCCCTGGAAATACACTTTACAATTAAAACACTAACGATTATGAAATGTCATTTCAATGTAATTAAAGTCCATAATTGGACTGCGCTATTTTTTATTTTAAATATATATTCTCACCGACCACAAAAAGATTAGTCCTGGACTCACGGAAAACGAGAATTATCGTAAAATATCAATCACTCATTCTTCTGACGCATGCTATACTTTACGCATATTATTCACTGAGAAATAAGTCATGTCGCAATCAGATGATTCATCTCGTTCATTGCATGCATTTGAGTTTAGTCAAAAAACGAAACCACTAAAGGCAATTATGGCGCTGCATTCTATTCTGGCGCCGTTTGGTAGCGCATTTACTTTAAATCCCTCTGCCAAAATGTTGCTCAGTAATGATAGAGAAACTGCTTTTATTGTGTTGGTCACCACCGGCTGCTTTTCCGTTAGCCATGCTCAGGTTGATTTGCATATGGCAACGGTGTTCGCGCCAACGGTGGTGGGGCTTATCGACGGCTACAGTCTGTACTACGATGTGCCGGCCAGGCCGCAACACTATATTCGCGCCGAGACCGAATGTACCGGCTGGATTATCCCGCTGGATACCTTCGTCGAGAAGTGTGATGAGTTTAATCTCTGGCATGATATCGCGCGGATCCTCGCTCAGCGCGTAATGGTGATGAGCGCCCGTGACAGCGAAATGGTCGGCAACGATGCCTACAGTAAAATCCGCTCGCTGCTCATGGAGCTGTGGCTTTACCCGGAAGACATTCGACGACAGATTAAAGTCTCTTCTTTTATTCAGCGGCGAACCCGCATCTCCCGCAGCCGAATAATGGACGTACTCGCTGAATTAAAAAAAGGTCACTATATTGAAGTGCAATCTGGCGTTCTGGTTTATATGGATAAATTACCGACCGCGTTCTAATTATGAGTAAACCGAGTCCTTCGGTTAATATCCTTTGAGCTTCTGTTTTTAACGTTTTGCCGGCGAACGTTAAGCCCAGGAATACATTGATCTGAATAACATTATCGAACATATCGACATCGCCCCCTATCGCTATTCCAGTCAGCAACAACAGTTCGCCCCCCAGACGATTAGTTCAGCGCCTGTTGATGCGCGGGCATCACTCGTCCGTAGTCATTGATCGTTTGCCATTGCACCCTGCAGGGACCGTCAACCGGGCAGCCGGATGTCGTTACGCGGCTAAAGGGTGCCACCATCCCGACGTTATTCACCGCAATACCATTGAGTTGAAGATGAAAAAGCGTGACGTAATACGGTGTCGGATTATTGACCTGCACCTGCATTCCGGCGCGTTGCCACGTGAGTTGACGATAGGCGTCCTCTTCGCGTCCCTTCAGCCCCAGCGGGCGAAAGAAGAGTTTCATACGACTACGAATCGCCACCTGAAGTGAATTTGGCGAAGGCTTACCCTGCGTTTGCGGAATGCTGGCCACGCTGAGCCAGAACAGACTTTCGCGATCGTCCGGCAGGTCTCCGCCAGTACGTATAATTCGAATAATATTGCTGTGCCCCGCCGCGAGAGGAAACAGCGGTGGCGTGGTCATAAACGGCACATCACGGGTAGCCTGGCCCTGCGCATCAAGCACTTTTGACAGCAGCAGAAAACGCTGCTGCGAGGTATTGTTGACCGTAAAAGTGATGCTCGATTTGTCGGCATTGAAGATAAAGCGGGTTCCCTCAACGACCACGCCAGCTTGTGCGTAACAACAGGTGAAAGCCGCTATGCATAATACTATCCAGTTGATCATCAGCATCCTGCCTTATTGCCAGGTCAGCGTGAAAGTGGCCGTGGCATTTGCCGCGCCGCTGGTCACATTATCCGCCGTCGACAAATAGCGGGCGTAAAAGAGAAAGGTGTTATCCGCAAGCGTCGGGTCAATCGGATAGGTTGCCGATGCCGTATTCAGCGGTAATCGGCTGTGATCCGCGCTTTGCAGCTCGATACCAATGCCGCTGGCGGCCTCGGCGCCATCCAGTGCCAGCAGTTCCCGATCGGTTCCGTCTGCCGTCCCCGTAAAGGTAAAATCCACCCCGCTGGCGGCAGCACCGCACTTTTGCAAGTCAATCACAAAGGCGACGGGTTGAGAGCCGCTGCCCTTTGCTGAGAATTGTTTGCCGGGAATATCTCCCAACGGCACGCTTTGCGCCTGCGATTGCGGTGCGACAATGCAGGTATTCGCCTGAATCGTACCGCTGACATAGACCTGCCCGTCATGGGCCTGCGCGGCAAAGCTGCTGAGTAGCAACAGCATACCGACAAGAAGAGTACGATTTTTCATTACTGATAACTCAGGTCAAAGTACATCACTGACGACGCGTTACCCGCGGTCACCGGGATCTTCGTCGCCTTGTAGCGCAAGAAGAAGGTCAGCGTATTGTTATCGCCTTCTTGCAAAGACTGGCTAGCGCTGTCGGTGTTGATCGCCACGCTATTTTTATTCGCATCAAGGATCTCCACGCCCACGCCTGCGGCCATCCCCCCCGCACCCGCGGTATCAGAAAGCGCCAGCAGCTTGCTGTTATCGTTATCCGCCGTACCGCTAAACTTCACCGTTGCGCCGCTGATGCCGCTGCTGCAGTTGTTCAACCGAATCAGCAGGTCCGCCGACGGAGAAACATCACCGACCGACGAAAACAGCGTGCTGGCGAAATTGCCGATATACACCGTCTGCAGCGTATCTGCGGTTTCCACGTCGCAGGTCGACGCAATCACCGTGCCGCTCATATCGATCTCGACGCCATTATCTGAGGCGTGGGCGACGGACATCATCATGCTCATCGCCAACAGCCCAATACTCCGTTTGCTCATCATTCACGCCACCTTAGTTAAAATCGACCACGATATACGCTTGCGCATGGAACACCCCCTGCTGCGGTTTGTTGCCGGTGGCGCTGATGGGGAACACGGTGAAGGGTACCGTCGCCGCATAGTTATCCAGTTGGAAAGGGATCGTGCCGGTGTTGGGCGTAATTACGTTGCCGAGAATATCAGTGAACTGCACAGCGATATCTTTATTGTCAGTGGCGATGGCCGACGGCTCGTTGCTGTCCGCCTGCCCCTGAAAGCGAAAACTCAGACTGGCCATCTCGGAGATGCCGCCCGCACACTTAACCGGTACCTGCTCGGCAATCGGGGTAAAGCCCGACGGTTTTTGCCCTTTGGTTTTAAAGTTGCCCGAGGCGATATTGCCAAAGTTGATGGTGATAACCTGGTTACCGTTCACCTCACAGCTTTGCGGCACCGTGATGGAGCCGCTAAATGAGATGGTGTAAACCGGCGTGCCAAACGGCGAGCTGTTAGTCCGGTTCACATAGACGTTGAACAGATGCGTCTGTGGGATGGTGACGTTGCCAACAAACGGTTTGGCAATTTTAATCTGCAGCGTGATATTGGAGTCGGAGACCGGAAAATTACAGCCGTTGGAGACGCAGTTATCCTCCCCCATCCGCGCATAGTTTGTCGGTGCATAGACGTCCCCCGCCACGGCATCCGTTACCCTTAGCGCCCCTTCCAGATAGTCGTTCAGCGACAGATACTTCCAGTTGCCTGATGTCTCCACCACCGGATAATTCGAGACATAAGAACGATAGGTGTAGTTGCTGGTCTCACCAAATGTTTTCGGGCACACGGCATTCATATGAATATCGCCGGAACGCACAACCTGCGTGGTTTTACCCGCCACGTTAGTATCGGCATTCAGTGACGTCGAGACGTCAAAGTTCTCGTTCTGCGTTGAGCCAGAGGCGTTGGTACAGCTGTCGGACGAGCCGGCGTACGCCGTATTCATCGCGACAACACACATTATGCAAAACGCTATTTTTAAAACGTATTTCATGGTGGTTTCCCAAAAACTAGCGGCAGGTTGCCGTCAGGCGGTTAAATTCCGACATCTGGTCTGAAGAAAGCTGGTAATGCGCGGAGCAACGTTTGTCGGCATCTTCCCCCCACTGCACCGTCAACATCCCGGACGACGGCAAGCCGGAGAGATAGACCTGCCCGTCATCCCCCACCAGGCTACTGAGCTGGCTATCGTCAAGCGTGACCGTTGAGCCAAACGGCACCGGTTTTTGATTTTTCAGTACCGTAATCAGCGCGCGGGCCCCAACGTGAGCGTTAAAATCAGCGCGCACTAACGCGCCCTGCGTCGGCACCACGTTGACCACCGCATCATCGATATCCACGTTGCTCCCCATTGAGTTGGTATCGAGCGCAACGCGATTCTGCCGATAGGTCGTGGCGTAGGGCACCACCGCGTAGCCGCGCCAGTCAGTTTTAATCCCGGTGGTATTTTCCAGCTCAACGCCCGCCGCGCCTGGCGCTTTCACCAGAATATTGGTGTCTCCCAACGGTTGACTTAACGTGACACCGTCACGATGAACCACCACGCCGCCGCTCATCCCGTAGTTGCGCTGGTGATAGCCGTCGCTGTAGTTGTATCCCGCTTTCAGGTTGCCGTAGGTGCCCTGGTAGTTCAGGCTGGCGTTACCGCTGTCGCCGGTACCGTGGTTCGCGTAGCTTTCCTGGACGTTATAACTGAGGTTGTTTTCAGCCAGCAGCGTACCGTTGACGCCGGCGGTTTGTGACGTTTTACCGTGACGATCGGTGCTCATGTTATAGGAGGCATTCAGCGTGTTGGCGGCGTGATACATATCGGCATTGCCGCCGGATAACCATTCGCCCAGCGGTAATGAAAGCGTAAAAGCGTAGACCTGGTCGGCTTCGCTCTCGCCTGGCGAACGGTCATAGTTCCAGGTTAAACCGTAAGAAATATCGTTCCAGGTGCCGTTGTAGCCCACCTGAATTAACCTGTCGGTTTCGTCGGTATGCCAGTAGCTTTGCTCAGAGCCGGTGACAAACAACGAGCCGTGCTCCCCCACCGTCTGCGAGATGTTGAGCTGAACCTTGCCCTTTTTGGTGTAGTAGAGATTGTAAAAATCGGTCCACTCCGGCTTGTCCTGCTGGCCATCATGATCGTCATCCTGCCAGCTATCGTCGCCGGTATAGCCTTCCATATGCCGATAGGTGGTTTCATCGAGGGTATAAAAACCCTGCGTCGAATAGCGATAGCCCAGCAGCTGGAAATTAGTCCCCAGGCCGTTTAGCGCCTTGGCATACAGGAAACGGACGGACTGCCCTTCATGCTGGCTGCCGTCGACCAGCGTACTGTTCGCCTGGGTCACATCAACCGATAGCGCCCCGACATCGCCCATATTCAGCCCCAGTCCCAGCGCAAATGCCCGATAATCATCGCTAGCCTGGCTGCCGCCGTAGGCGGTGAAGCCCTTTGGCAGCCCCCAAATTAACGTTCCCTGGGCAAAATTCACCTCTTCCTGCTGATCGTTGCTGCTGCGATATTTACCCGCAGTGAGGGCATATTTGATCCGTCCTTCGCGCTGCAGCAGCGGCACTGCCGAATAAGGCACGCTATAGCTGTTTTCGCTGCCGTCGGTTTCCTGTACGGTCACCAGCAGATCGCCGCTGGATGAGGTGGGATAGAGATCGGTAATCGCAAAGGCGCCGGGCGAGACGTAGGTTTGATAAATGACGTAGCCGTTCTGCTTGATGGTGACTTTGGCGTTGCTGCGCGCGATGCCGCGTACCGTCGGTGCAAAGCCCTTCAGACTGTCGGGTAGCATATTATCGTCCGAGACCAGCTGCGCGCCGCGAAAGCTCAGTGAATCAAACACATCGGAAGGGGTATAGCTCTCGCCCAGCGTCATTTCGGCTTTTAGCGGGATAATCGTCCGTTCAACATAGGTGCTGATGTGCTCCCATGAATTCTGTGAGCTGCCCTCGCCATGGCTATAGTTCCACGTCGAATAATCGCGCAGACGCCAGGCGCCCAGATTCAGGCCGCTTTGCAGATTAAGATAGTCGCTGTCCTGATGGCTGGTGCCGCCGCTGCTGCTACCGGAGAAATCATAGTTCAGCGTCAGGGCGTTAATCCCCTGATCCCACTGCTCCGGCGGAATATAGCCGCGCGCGCTTTGCTTCATACCGGCCTGCGGAATACTGATATCAAGTTTCTGGTGCTCAAAATCAAAGTGGGTGCTGGCATCCGGAATATCGGCAAACGGTACGCAGCTGTCTTTCGGCAGCGCTTTCAACGCCGGAAACGCATTTTTATTCAATCCCATCGCTTCCAGCCGGGTAAGGGTGAAACAGGGCGTCAGCCCGGTATCATCCTGGCTTTTTTTATCAGCTTGAAAAGTGACATCCTCGCTCGCGACAAATTGTTGGTTCACCGAGATATCGACGCGATATTTACCCGGTGCCTGCCCGTTGCTATTTTCAAAGCGTGACAGGTCTGCCACCGCCGAACTGTCACCGGAAAGGAAAGCCGGGTTGAAATAATTGTCCGCGTAGCCCATAGACGGCATGACGCCCAACGCGACCGGCAAAATAACGAGGTAGCGTTGTTTATATTCCAGCCACGCTTGTAGGGTAATACGAATACGGAATGCCATTATTTTGCCGACCTGTCCCGGTAATTATTCCATCACTGCGTTTTGTTTTGGTGTATTTGCCCCATAGTCATTCACCGTCTGGAAGGTAATCTGACCGTGAGCGTTATGAGGGACAGACACCGTGCTTTGCCCCATTGGCGGCACCATGGTGGCCGGCAGCTCGGCGGCTCCGTCCATCAGCTGCACCAGCGTGATGTAATAAGGCGTCGGGTTTTTGACGACCAGTTGCGCGCCCGACTGATGAAAACGCAGGTGGTTCGGAGCGTCCGCCGACTTCATTGCCAGCCCCGCCGGACGAATAAACAGCTTAATGCGATTCAGAACCGCAATTTGCAGGGTATTTTTATTCTGTGAATCTTTGCTCGCCGCCGGAATCGCCTTCACGTTCATCCAGTAAAGGCTTTCTCTGTCTTTAGGCAGCGCGTTATCCTGGCCGATAAACATCACCCGGAGCGTATTTTCTTTCTTCGGTTTAATCACAAATAACGGCGGCGTGACGACAAAGTCGCTGCTTTTATGGCTATCGGCATTCTCAACCCACGACTGAATTAAAAACACGCCCTTGCTGTCGGTATTATTGACCGACAACGATATCTGCTCGCTGCCCTGCGGATAAATAACGCGAGTGGAGCCCAGAGCAATACCGCCATAATCCGCCGCATGCGCGAGCGGTGACAGAGAGATAAGCGTTAACGCCGTCAACAGCGCACGGGTACGAGAAATAATGAACATGATTTACCTATAAAAATACGGCCGCCGCAGCGGGAAATTACATGTAGGTCAGCGTGAACCAGGTTTGCGCGTCCGCCTCGCCGGGCGTAACATTGGCCGCCGTGGCCCTATATTTGGCGATAAAACTCAACACGTTAGTGTCATCTTTCAACGTGGAAAATCGCTGGGGCTGAGTGTTAGGGATCATCAGATTCCCGGCGCTATCAAAAATGCCAATACCGACATTGCCGGCGCTGCCCGCACCGCTGGTCACCGCCAGAACCGCAGGATCCCTTGCATCCGTCACGCCGTTGAACGCGACGCCAACCTGCTTGCTGATGTTGGTATCGCAATCTTTAAGCACAATGCTGAACGGCTGTGGATGACCCCAGCTACCCGCACCGTTAAAAATGCTGGACCGCACCTGCCCCATTTCCACGGTCTGCGCATCGCTGTTGGTATCCACAACACAGGCCGCTTTCACTACCGCCCCGATAAAATGAACATCGCCACCGGGGACGGTGACAACGTGGTGATGGCCTGCCTGCGCCAGCGACGGCAAACAGGCGAGAAACGCCAGCGCAAGGCCTGACGACATCACTTTCATGGCAACCTCCCCAATCGACACTGCCGTCCATGGCATCTAATTCCTGTCGCGATTACTGGTAGGTAACGTTAAAGGTCGCCGTTGCGTCCACGTTACCTGCTGCCAGCGTGCTGTTCGTCGCGATATAGTCAGCGGAGAAGCTCATGGTGTTATCACCGTCGATGAGTGTCGCCGCTTTGGAGGCTTTGCCGAGATCCAGCGCGGTACCATCGGTGTCGTAAATCTGGATACCCACGCCCTGCGCACCACCCGCGCCCGCGGTGTTATCCAGCACACTGGAATACCCTGCCGCCGCCGTGCCGTTAAAGGTCACAGACGCCTGTGTTGACACATTGGTATCGCAATCCGTCAGCTTGATGGTGAAGGGGGTTTTTTGGTTGGCAACGTTACCGGCAGCCGGGGTTTCGCCAAACGCGGCAAGGCGAACCTGCCCCATATCCACGGTTTTATTGATCGAGTCTTCCGCTACCGCACAGGCCGCATTCACAACCGACCCGGTAAAGTGTACCGAGCCACCGGTCACCGTGGTTGGGCCCAGGAGCTCGCTGACATCCGTTGATGCCGCCATTGCGGAGCCCCCAACCATCGTTAATGCCAGCGCCAGTGCTTTAACCGTAAAATTTTTCATTGCTTATTGTCCTTGAACAGTCCAAACGAATATTTCCATGATAATTAAGACAAAAACAGGGAACGTTCCCATTAAATATTAATTAAACGGTTCGCTGCGTTATTTAAAATGAGGTTATTTTTACCAATACCATCGCTAAAAATAATATTTTGTCTTCAGACCATCCCGATCCGACGCCGCCGATTATCCACAATGCGATTAATGTTTTACAACGTCGTTTTTTTCCGATAGTGGACAGTTATTTTTTGCGCGCAACAGCTTTCATACGAAACAATTGCTATATCACGCTGTTATTAAAGGAAATTAATTCTTTAAAAAATGTTAATTTTTTGTTTTTATACCCATAAGGG
>NZ_CBDKZX010000029.1:0-45091 GCF_965301105.1 Kluyvera sp. | reverse complement strand
CCGGAGGGCAGCGCTCTATCCAGCTGAGCTACGGGCGCTTAGCGCCGTTGCGGGGTCGGATAATACGGACTTCCTACCCCGCTGTCTAGTGCCTTTTTAAAGAAAATTATCGTTTGCTCATGGTTTGTGCGTTTTGCTGCTTATTTCTGCACTTTTTGCACTTCAACGCCCTTGCCCATGCCAAAAACCTTATAAACCACGGTCACGATGGCCAAAAACAGCGCGCCCACAAACAGCGACATACGGGTATCGTCATTGAAGCCCATACCGATCAGCACACAAATCAGGAACGCCATGGTCAAATAGTTGGCCCACGGGAACATAATTGAGCGGAACGGATGGCTGGCAATCGCCGCTTTATGTGCGCGACGGAAACGCAGCTGGCTAATCAGAATAACAAACCACGGCACCATCCCTGGCAGCACGCTGGCGCTGTAGACGTAGACGAACACACGCTGCGGGTTTGGAATGATGTAGTTCAGGCAGGAGCCAATCAGCAGAATAACAATCGACACGCTCACCCCAACCGCCGGTACGCCGCTTTTGCTCACTTTCCCCATCGCCGCAGGCAGCTGACGGTTTTTCGCCAGCGCGTAAAGCATGCGCCCGCAGCTGTACATTCCGCTGTTACAGCCAGACAGCGCCGCTGTCAGTACCACGAAGTTGATAATGCCCGCCGCCGCGGTGATACCGATTTTGGCGAAGGTCAGTACAAACGGGCTGCCGTTGGTGCCAATTTCATTCCACGGGAAGATGGTGACGATAACGAAAATCGCGCCCACGTAGAAAATCAGGATGCGCCACAGCACTTTGCCTACCGCGCTGCGCAGAGTCACCTGCGGGTTCCTGGCTTCACCGGCCGTCATGCCGATAAGCTCTACGCCCTGATAGGAAGCCACAACGATGCACAATGCCGTCAGGAAGCCCTTCCAGCCGCCCGCGAAGAAGCCGCCGTGTTCAGTGAGGTTGCTAAAACCGATGGAGGTGCCGCCGTTGCCAAAGCCAAAGAAAATCACGCCAAGACCAATGACGATCATCACGATAATGGTGGTGACCTTAATCATTGCGAACCAGAACTCAATTTCCCCGTACAAGCGCACCGCCGCCAGGTTCGCCAGCGCCACCAGCCCCACGGCAATCAGCGCCGGGATCCACTGCGCCATCTCCGGGAACCAGAACTGCACGTACACCCCTATCGCCGTAATCTCCGAAATCCCGACCGCCATCCACATAAACCAGTATGACCAGGCGGTGAGGTAGCCGAAGAACGGGCTCATATAACGGTGCGCGTAAACGGCGAACGAGCCGGTGACCGGTTCGATAAACAGCATTTCGCCCATCGAACGCATAATGAAGAAAACAAAAACCCCGGCCAGAATGTAGGCCAGCAGCACCGACGGGCCGGCCCACTTCAGGGTGCTTGCCGCGCCCATGAACAGTCCGACGCCAATGGTGCCGCCAAGGGCAATCAACTCAATATGACGGGCTTCCAGGCCGCGCTGGAGCTCCGGTTTATTCTCTGCCATAGATCCTCTTGTGTTTGCATATATACCCGGTCAATGCCGGTTTTATTTTTATAGAAAAAAAGATGTCTTTCGGATGTGGACATATCCGTAGAAATACGGATACATCGTCAGGGCATGCGAATGGTTTAACAATTTCACACAAATGGCAAATATAAATGAGGGATAACGTATCGAGATTGTGAATGAATCACGCAGGAAATGCGTGATTCATTACGAATAATGCGCGGAATATTCAGAGGTTATTGGTGTAATGCCAGCGTAAATAGCGCAGCAGGCGCAGCTGGCGCGTGATGCGGCTCGGCTGGGAAAACAGGCGATAAAGCCACTCCAGCCCCAGCGTTTGCCACACCTTAGGCGCGCGTTTGACGTGGCCGGTAAAGACGTCGTAAGTGCCGCCCACCCCCATGTAGAGGGCGTCAGGGTAAACCTGACGGCAGTCGCGCATCAGGATTTCCTGCTTAGGCGAGCCCATCGCTACGGTCACGATTTTCGCCCCGCTGTCGCGGATACGTTCAAACAACGCGGGACGCTGCTCGGCGGTGAAATAACCATCCTGGGTACCCACCAGATTGACGTTCCACTGCTGACGCAGTTTTTGCGCCGTTTCGGCCATCACCTCCGGCTTACCGCCGACCAGAAACACCGGTGTCCCTTCCGCGCCCGCGCGCGCCATCAGCGCCTCCCACAGATCGGCCCCCGCCACACGAGACACATCAGCAGTTGGGTATTTCTTACGTACGGATCGCACTACCGAGATACCGTCGGCATATTTAAATTCGGCGTCGTTAATCAACGCCCGCACTTCGGCGTTATCTTCCAGCGTCAGCATCTTCTCGGCGTTGATCGCCACCAGAGTCCCTTGCTTCAGATTGCCACCCGCATACAGATAGTCCAGCGCGTGCTGCATATTGCGCCAGCCGATGAGGTTGATCCCGCGTAGGGTATAAGTCGGCGCGGTCCGTAAGTCAGCCATTTTATCCTTCTCCAACCTGCGCAGGGCGTTTTAACCGCTGATGAATCAGCCCCGCGCTCTCAAACAACCAGTACAGCAATTTCGCCACCAGCAAACAGAAACCAAAGATGACCATAAAGAAGACGACGCGAGAACCGAACGAATCCAACCCCTCACGCGCCAGCACGATCATGTTGAAAATTGCGCCAAAACAGAAACTGTGCAGGATGGCCGCCTTATAGCGATTCGGCTCCTGGTTGCCCAGACTATACAGCCAGTCGAACCACTTAATAATCAGCCCTACCGCGACCGCGCCCAGCGGCACAAACCACATGCCGCCCATCACCACCAGCGAGCCAATCAGCGTCGGTGAGATAGCCAGTCCGGAGTGGTTGTTAAGCACTTCCCAGGTAAAGTAGTTGGCGGTATTCAGCACAATGCTTGGGCGCGATGGCCACAGCCAACTGGGGATAAAGACGTAAAAGTCGCGCACCATTGGCGCCAGGCCCTGGAAGTCGATCTTATCGTAGTTTTGCAGCAGCAGCGCCAGGTTCTCCCACGGCGAAAAGGTGTCGCGCGTGAGGTAAAGGAAGGTATAAAACGCTTCGTCACCACTGACGTTCATACCGTAGCGTTTCAACGCCAGCCAGAACATGCCAACAATGCCCAGCACGCCCGCCGCCACCAGCATCCACAGCGAAATCCAGCCGCGAATAATACCGATAAACAGGAAGATAGCGAAAGCGATGATAATGTTTGCTCGCGTGCCTCCGACGATGGCATAGGTCAGCAGGCCGAAGGCCACGGTAGCAATCAGGAAGCCAATCCACGCTTTAAAGCTCGGCTTGAGAAAATAGACAACCAGCATCGCCGGAATAAAGAAGTAAAAGAAGCGCTTAAGCGCGACCCCGGAGACCTCATTGGAAAAAATCTGGCTATAGGAGTGCAGCTTAAAGAGCAGAAAACCGTTGTGCAGGAAGAACGTGCCGACCGTCAACAGCGCAAGCCCCATCAGCAATACCCAGGTAATATGCGTCTCAACCCGGTTCATGGTAAACAGCGGGCGGCGCGTGACCGTCGCATTGGCAGGGCGCAGCCGGGTTTTGTAAGTGACGTAGTACACCGCGTAGAAACAGACCGAAATCAGTAGCGTTTGCAGCAATACATCAGGCGGAGAAACGCCGACGCCGAAGCGAAACACCAGGGTACAGGTCAGCGGGAAGCCGAAGAAAAAAGTCAGCAGGAACAACAACGAAAAGAAGACGTTGAAGTTAAAACGCACGCGGCGAAACTCGAACCACGTCAGGGTGCCGATAAACAGCGTCGACAGCAGCCAGACAACGAACAGCCCGGTAAACTGCATTTCGCTCATACCGCTTCCCCCGCCGCCAGTTGCAACGCCCGATGCCATGGCGCCAGATAGTTAGGTTTGAAAAAGGCGATGGCGTTTTTGTCCACCAGCGCCAGCTGACGCTGGGCTTCTCGCACCACCGGATCGGTGAGCGCGTCATCAGTAAACAACACCGGAATGTTTTGCTCGGCCATATCCAGCCAGAACGGATTCTGACGGTTCAACACGCAGGGGATCCCCGCCTGAATGAGCAAGCACAGCGTGCCAATACCCTGCTGGCGCGCAAAAATAAAATAGCCCAGGTCGCAGCGGCGCAACAGGGCAAGATAGGCGTCAAATTCCAGCTTTTCGCGCAGAATCTGCACATTTTCTTTGCTGAACAACGCCTGCGCGGCGTGGTCTACTTCAGCAATATAAGCCTCGTTGTTGGCCGGGTAGCCCATCGGTACGATCACGTTCACCGTGTCGCCAAACTGCTGGTGCACCGCCTTCAGCGCGGCAATGTGTTCGTTACTACGATCGCCAGAGTTGCCCACCAGAATGGTCAACTTGCCTTCTCGCGGCGTGGAATCCGCCAGCGAATTCAGCGCCGGATCCATCCGCGTCGGGAAATAGAGCACCTCACCGGGCACCTGCGGGTGCATATTGCCGAAATAGCTCAGATCGCCGCAGGTGGCGAACACGCGCCCTACGCGGCCTTGTGCCATCCGGCGCAGCGGATAGAACAGGCGGAACTTCAGGCCACACGAGACTTCATACAGATCGGCCCCCCAGATATGCCAGCTCACCTGCGACGGCTTCAGGCCGCCGCTCAGTAACGCCAACCAGATGCCGGTATTAAACTGGCCGTGGAAGAAGAATCGCTGCTGGCGATTGGCCTTCGCCTTCGCCACCACGGCTTTCGCCAGCGCCGATTTATCGACGTAGCGTTCAATCATCAGCGAAGGGAACGCGGCCTCCAGGCCGTCGTCTTTGCTGACCACCATAAACTGACGGGCGTGTGCAGGCTCTTCGGCCAGCTCCTCGGCAAAAAACCGCAGCACCGTCTGGTTATGATGAGGGATATCCGATCCCAGGATATGTATCAGTTCGGTCATTGCCGTTTACGCCAAATTAAAAATACGCCGCTACACAGCGCGAAATAAACAATATAGGTCGCCATATAGGCCTGCGCCGCCCCCAGCGCACCGTGCGCCGGAATCAGCCAGTGCGAGAACGCCGTGAGCAGCGTGAACTGACTCAGTTCCGCCAGAATATAAAAGCGCAGCGAAGCCTTGGCGATGACTAAATAACCAAAAACGTAAGCGCCTACTTTCAATACATCGCCCACCAGCTGCCACGCGAACAGGTCGCGCATGGCGACAAACTTCGAGGAGAACAGCAGCCAGATAGCAAAATCGCGCAGCAACCAGACGGTCAGACTCGCCGCCGCCACGGCGGGTAATACAAACTTCAGCGAGCGGCCAATTTCGCGGGAAATATCCTGCTTCGCGACCAGGCGCGATAACGTTGGTAGCAAATAGACGCTAAACGAAGCGGTAATAAACTGTAGATAAGCGTCGGAGATACTGCTGACGCCCTGCCAGATCCCGACTTCATCCCAGCTGTAGTGCGCCGCCATCAGGTTTCGCATCATCACGTAGGCCACCGGCATCGTGACCGAGGTAATCAGCGCCATCAGGGTAAATTTACCCAGCTGGCCGGCCAGCGCATTGTCCCACTGCGGTTTGAGATAACCCCAAGGAATCTGGCCGCGCCGGGTTAACATCACCGCCGCGGGAATGACAATCAGCGCTGGCACCAGCGCCAGCCCCAGTAGCGCCCCCTCGTAACCGCCTAGCCGATAGCAGGCGTAATAGGCCACAACGCCAATCAGGCTCCCGGCGATCAACGACAGCGCATTACCCGCCGCATCGCGGAACCCTTTCATCAGCGCCAGCAGCAGGTTCGCCCAGGCGATGCCCATCTGTACCAGCGCGACCAGCCGTACCAGCCCCTGATAGTGGCTATGGCCAAACAGGCCCTGACTTATCGGTGCCGCCGCCAGCAGGAAAATCGCCGCCAGTAGCGTCGAAAAACCCAACACCATCGCCGAGGAGGTGCCGACGACCTGCCGCAAGCGTGCCGGGTCGTCATGATGCTGGGCAACAAATTTCGTCACCCCGTTGAAAATACCTGCCCCGGCGAGTACGCCGAGCACGGTCACCAGTTGGCGGAAGTTACCCGCCTGGCCGACGCCCGAGGGGCCAAACGACACCGCCAGCAGCTTCACCACCAGCAGGCCAACGCCAATTTTTACCAGCGTGGACGCGGCGGTCCACACCGAAGCTTTTGCCAGCGACATATCAGGCGAAGTAGCTCAGCAGCGTATTGATCACCGTGCGCTGATTGACCGGCGACAGATTGTAGAACAGCGGTAAACGAAGTAGGCGCTCACTTTCTTTGGTGGTAAAGCGATCTTCGCCGTGGAACTCGCCAAACTTCTCGCCCGCCGGGCAGGAGTGCAGCGGAATATAGTGGAACACCGCCAGAATCTCGGCCTCTTTCAGCCAGTTAATCAGCGCGCTGCGGTCTTCAACGTCGCGCAGCTTGATGTAAAACATATGCGCATTATGGTCGCAGTCTTGCGGAATCACCGGCAGGTCAATACGTCCGCTGTCAGCCAGCGGCAGCAGCGCATCATAGTAGCTCTGCCATAGCGCGAGACGTTGCTTGTTGATACGGTCGGCGGCTTCGAGCTGCGCCCACAGATAGGCGGCCTGCAGATCGGACATCAGGTAGCTCGAACCAATATCGCGCCAGGTGTACTTATCCACCAGCCCACGGAAGAACTGGCTACGGTTGGTGCCTTTTTCGCGGATGATTTCCGCCCGCTCGACCAGCGCACGATCGTTAATCAGCGTTGCGCCGCCTTCACCACCTGCGGTGTAGTTTTTGGTTTCGTGGAAGCTGAAGCAACCGATATGGCCGATGGAGCCCAGCGCGCGGCCTTTGTAGGTCGACATCACGCCCTGCGCGGCGTCTTCTACCACGAACAGGTTGTACTTCTTCGCCAGCGCCATGATGGTGTCCATCTCGCAGGCCACGCCCGCGTAGTGCACTGGCACGATGGCACGGGTTTTGTCGGTGATTGCCGCTTCAATCCGCGTCTCATCGATGTTCATGGTCTCTTTATGCACGTCGACAAACACAATTTTGGCGCCGCGCAGCACGAAGGCGTTGGCGGTGGAGACAAAGGTATAGCTCGGCATGATCACTTCATCGCCCGGCTGGATATCCAGCAGGATGGCCGCCATCTCCAGCGATGCGGTACAGGACGGCGTTAACAGCACTTTGGCGCTACCAAAGCGTTGCTCCATCCACTGCTGGCAGCGGCGGGTAAAGCCGCCGTCGCCGCACAGCTTGCCGCTACCCATCGCGGATTGCATGTAATCAAGTTCGGTACCCACGACTGGTGGGGCGTTAAATGGGATCATGATATCACCTGTATAGCCAGTACGCGGTGCTGACGACATTAGCGCCGCTGTGAATATAGCGTTGAAGTGCTGCGGTGTTGCCGGCTTGCGTCGCCACTCGTAGCGTCGATAGGCCGCGAGTATACGCCCAGCGTACCGCAGCCTGCATCAATTCTGAGCCCGCGCCGCGTCCGGCCAGCAGGCCAATACGCGCATCGGAGGCACTCAATTCTCGTAGAGAAACAAATGCGCGGATCGCGCCGTTGTTGTCGCGAAAAACCAGGCACTGATTATCAAACGTGCCTTTGACCGCGTTTTCTATCCACTGAGCATAGAAGCGGCCGCTGGCATCGGGAGCGTACCACGGAGCACGAAAGCGGCTTAAGGCAAACGCCTGCGCCGCCAGTGCCCGTAATTCCGGGATATCGGACTCGCAGGCCACCTGCGCCTGCGGGCAGGCTACCGGTGTCACGGGCAGCGCCAGATCGACCTCACCCTCCACGAGCTGAAAGCCCAGCGCCTGCAGCGCATCCAGTTGCGCGACCTGGTGTGCGGCGATCTTCGCCTGCACCCGCGACCAGCCCGCCAGCCGTTCGGCGGTCAGCAGCGGCGCATCGTCGGCAAAACGGACGATCGCGCTATTCACGCCGAAAAACTGATTTTCCCACGTCAGGGGCTCAATATTGGCGCGGACGGGCACGAAGCAGCTCCAGCAGATATTGACCGTAGCCGGTTTTCGCCAGCCCGGCGGCGGCGCGCTTCACACCGTCATCGTCAAGCCAGCCGTTGCGCCAGGCGATCTCTTCAAGACAGGCAATTTTAAAGCCCTGACGTTTTTCGACCGTCTGCACAAACATGCTCGCTTCAATCAGGCTGTCGTGGGTGCCGGTATCCAACCAGGCAAAACCGCGCCCCAGCAGCTCGACGGTCAGCTTGCCATCATCCAGATACATCTGGTTGATAGACGTGATTTCCAGCTCGCCGCGTTCGGAGGGCTTCACCCGCTTCGCGTATTCCACAACATTGCTGTCGTAGAAATACAGCCCGGTGACCGCCCAGTTCGATTTAGGTTGTTTCGGTTTTTCTTCCAGCGACAGCGCCTGGAACTGGTCATCAAATTCCACCACGCCAAAACGTTCCGGATCCATCACCTGATAACCAAAGACTGTCGCCCCTTCACTACGCGCTGCCACGTGACGCAGTTTCGGGCTGAAGCCCTGGCCAAAGAAGATATTGTCACCCAGAACCAGACACGACGGCTCGCCGTTGAGGAAGGTTTCGCCAATGATAAACGCCTGCGCCAGCCCGTCCGGGCTTGGCTGTTCAGCGTACTGTAGTGAAATACCGAACTCACTACCGTCGCCCAACAGTCGCTGGAAGTAACCTTTGTCTTCCGGGGTAGTGATAATCAAAATGTCACGGATCCCTGCCAGCATCAGCACCGACAGCGGGTAGTAGATCATTGGCTTATCGTAAATCGGCAACAGCTGCTTCGACACGCCGCGGGTAATCGGATGCAGGCGCGTACCCGAGCCGCCAGCCAGAATAATGCCTTTCATTGCTTTTCCTCCTCCGGGCGTTTTAGCCTTTCAGACCCAGGCGTTCACCCTGATAGCTGCCGTCCTGTACCTGCTTCCACCAGCTTTCGTTAGCGAGGTACCACTGCACCGTTTTACGCATACCGCTTTCAAACGTCTCTTCCGGCGTCCAGCCCAGCTCGCGGGCAATTTTCGCGGCATCAATCGCGTAGCGTAAATCATGGCCCGGACGATCGGTGACAAAAGTAATCAGGTCATGATAACGCGCAATACCCTGCGGCTTTTGCGGCACCAGTTCTTCAAGCAGCGCGCAAATCGTCTCGACGACCTCGATATTTTTACGCTCGTTATGACCGCCAATATTGTAGGTTTCGCCAATGCCGCCGGTGGTGGCGACGAGATAGAGCGCGCGGGCGTGGTCATCGACAAACAGCCAGTCGCGAATCTGCTGACCGTTGCCGTACACCGGCAGCGGTTTACCCGCCAGGGCGTTGAGAATAGTCAGCGGGATCAGTTTTTCCGGGAAGTGGTACGGACCGTAGTTGTTTGAACAGTTAGTGATAAGCGTCGGCAGGCCATAGGTACGCAGCCAGGCGCGTACCAGATGGTCGCTGCTGGCTTTCGACGCGGAATACGGGCTGCTTGGCGCATACGGCGTGGTTTCGGTAAAGAAATCGTCCGTCGAATGCAGATCGCCGTACACTTCATCGGTAGAAATATGGTGGAAGCGGAACGCCGCTTTACCCGCATCATCCAGCGTGGACCACCAGGCGCGAGCGGCTTCCAGCAGCGTGTAGGTACCGACAATGTTGGTTTCGATAAATGCCGCCGGTCCATCGATAGAACGGTCAACGTGGCTTTCCGCGGCCAGATGCATCACCACGTCCGGGCGATACTGGGCAAACACGCGGTCCAGCGCCGGGCGATCGCAGATATCCACCTGCTCGAAAGCAAAGCGATCATCATCCGCAACCGGCGCTAAAGACGCCAGGTTACCGGCGTAGGTCAGCTTATCAACGACCACCACGCTGTCCGCGGTGTGGTTAATGATGTGACGTACGACGGCGGAGCCAATAAAGCCCGCGCCGCCAGTCACCAGAATACGTTTCAACGCCAGACCCCTTTGGTATCGACAATAAACTGCTGGGCAATCACGTCGCCGCTGATGGCTTTAAACTGAGCATGGTCGACCAGCATCACCAACACATCGGCATCGGCTAACGCCGTCTCTACCGACACCAGCGAGCACAAGCCGTCGAGTTTTTTCGGCAGTTGATGAATATTCGGCTCCACCACCAGCGTTTCGCCACTGTGCCACTGGGCGACCAGTTCAGCAATTTCCATCGCCGGACTTTCGCGCAGGTCATCGATGTTCGGTTTAAATGCCAGGCCAAAGCAGGCAATTTTCAATTCGCTGGCGCGTTTGTCGCTGGCGGCCAGGCAGTCGGCGACATTCGCCTTCACCTTGTCGATCACCCAGAACGGTTTATGGTCGTTCACTTCACGCGCGGTACGGATCAGACGTGCCTGCTGCGGATTTTGTGCCACGATGAACCACGGGTCGACGGCAATACAGTGCCCGCCCACCCCAGGACCCGGCTGGAGAATGTTGACGCGAGGATGACGATTCGCCAGGCGAATCAATTCCCAGACGTTAATCCCCTGGTCGGCGCAGATCAGCGACAGTTCGTTAGCAAACGCGATGTTAACGTCGCGGAAGCTGTTTTCCGTCAGCTTACACATCTCGGCGGTGCGGGCGTTGGTCACCACGCATTCGCCTTCGAGGAAAATGTTGTACAGCTCGCTGGCGCGCGCGGAGCACACCGGCGTCATGCCACCAATGACGCGGTCGTTTTTAATCAGTTCGACCATCACCTGCCCCGGCAACACGCGTTCCGGGCAGTAGGCAATGTTAATATCCGCCTGCTCGCCAACCTGCTGCGGGAAGGTCAGATCCGGGCGCATCTCAGCCAACCAGCCGGCCATTTGCTCGGTCGCGCCAACCGGCGAAGTGGACTCGAGGATCACCAGCGCCCCTTTCTTCAGCACCGGCGCAATGGAACGCGCTGCCGCTTCGACATAAATCATATCCGGCTCGTGATCGCCTTTAAACGGCGTCGGCACGGCAATCAGGTAAGCGTCGGCCGCTTCTGGCGTGGTGGTGGCGCGCAGATAGCCATCCGCCACCGCGGTTTTCACCACCCTGTCGAGATCGGGTTCGACAATATGAATTTCACCGCGGTTGATGGTATCCACCGCGTGTTGATTGATATCGACGCCCACAACCTGCTTTTGCCGGGAGGCAAATGCCGCCGCTGTAGGAAGGCCGATATAGCCCAGACCGATCACCGAGAGGGTTGAGAAACTCATAACGTTACCTGATTATTTTTTAATGCTGCCAAAATACGTTCGCATGCCCGGCCATCCCCGTAAGGGTTATGGGCCCGGCTCATCCTTTGATATTCTTCGTCATCGCGCAGCAGGCGCGTAACTTCATCCACAATGCGTTGGCTATCCGTTCCCACCAGGCGGACCGTGCCGGCATCGATGGCTTCCGGACGCTCAGTGGTTTCACGCATCACCAGTACGGGTTTGCCCAGCGACGGCGCCTCTTCCTGAATGCCGCCCGAATCGGTGAGAATCAGCCATGCATGATTCATCAACCAGACAAACGGCAAGTAGTCCTGCGGTTCAATCAATATGACGCTATCGATGTGCCCCAGAATCCGATTGACCGGTTCGCTGACATTCGGATTGAGGTGCACCGGATACACAATCTGCACATCCGGGTTATCCGCGGCAATTTTGGCCAGCGCATGACAAATATGTTCAAAGCCCTGACCAAAACTCTCGCGACGGTGCCCCGTGACCAGAATCGTCTTTTTGCCATTGCTGAGGAACGGATAACGCTGCGCCATATCGCTACGCAGCGCGGTATCGCTCAGTACCCGATCGCGTACCCAGAACAGCGCGTCAATCACCGTGTTGCCGGTGACGAAAATGCGCTTATCCGGCAGATTCTCCCGCAGCAGATTCTGCCGCGAGTTTTCGGTCGGCGCGAAATGATACATCGCCAGGTGCCCGGTGAGCGTGCGATTCGCTTCTTCCGGCCACGGCGAATAGAGATCGCCCGTGCGCAGCCCCGCTTCCACATGACCAACGGGAATGCGCTGATAAAATGCCGCCAGGCTTGCCGCGGCAGTCGTTGTCGTGTCGCCATGCACCAGCACAACGTCTGGTTTAAACGACTCCAGAACAGGCTTCAACCCCTGCAGAATGCGGCAGGTTATTTCGGTTAAACCCTGTCCTGGACTCATGATGTTGAGGTCATAGTCCGGAACAATGGAGAAGAGGTTTAGCACCTGATCAAGCATTTCCCTATGCTGTGCGGTGACGCATACTTTTGCCTCAAAATGAGGATCCTTTGCTAGCGCATGAACCAGAGGCGCCATTTTGATCGCCTCCGGACGTGTGCCAAATACAGTCAGAACTTTCACATCGATTCTCTTCTATAGATGAACCAGGCCCATCGCCCTTCACCATTGATGGGTATTTACTGCGTGCGACGACGCGCCAGTGCCACCCCCGCACCCACCAATGCGCCGACAATGCCCCACATCACCATCAGGAATACGCGGCGCGGGCTGGTGCGTTTTACCGGCTCCTCCGGTGTGCGCAAATACCGATAAGTCTGAAAACTCTTTGCCAGCGTCGGCCCCACGTTGAGGGTCGTCAGCATCGCGCGCGCCTGGTCGTAATCCAGATCGAAGGTCGGCCCAACGGCCTGCAGGTTTTCCAGTCGTGCCTGCAGCATCGGACGTCCCAGTAAAGAAAGCTCGGAATCCGGGAGCTCATCGGCCGGTACATCCGTGACGCTACGGGTAATATTGTTCTGCTGCGCAATTTTCAGCGCGGCTTCAATGCTGTGCAGACGGCGATTGAAAATCGCCTGAGCCACCTCTTCCTGACGCTTCACCTGCGCTTTCACCTGAATGGTTCGCGCGGCCCACGCGCCTTTCAGCTCGTCATTCAGATGCCCCGCGGCACGTTCGCTGGCAAACGCCACGTACTGGCGCAGCAGGTTATTGGCGTCCTGCGCGGTCTCTGCGCTCAGCGTGACGCTGTCGCTCACGTTTTTTTGCGCATCGCCAGGAATGAACTGAATGTCGTTAATCAGGTCATCAAGCTGGGCGGCATCGGCGCGGGAATTGCCCACCATCCGCTGCTTGTAGTAGTCCGTCTGCGACCAGAAATCACGACGGGTATCCCAGGAGGCGAGTTGCATAACGAACTCTTTGTAAACTTCATCCATCACCGACGGCGGCGTCGTGGTGGTTGGGTTAACCTTCACATCCAGATTGCGCAGGAATTGCTGCTGCGAGTAATAGCCGCCTAGCATGTTGACCGTTGGCCGGTCGGTGATCGCCGTGGTGCTCCATTCCTGTCGGGCAAAAAAGGTATAAATCAGCACCACAGCGGCAAATAGCACCGCAAGGCCGATAATCCAGTGTTTCCCCGACCACAACGCGCGAAACAGGCCACGAATATCCAGTTCATTCTCCGCACTTGATAACTGTGCTTCCGGTAATGGTTGTGTCATTACTACCCCAGTTTTACTTGGTTAATTTTGGATTTTTTTCACTGTTCCGACGCATTCTGCGCTTCATGCGTTTAATAAAACGCGCCACTTTCCATGCCCGCTTGATGCAGTAACCGTAGAGGCCAAAAGCCATCAGGAACAAAATCAGCATGACCCATTCAGGCACAACGCGAGTGTATTCGGCAGCCACACCAATGCCCGCCAGCAACGCGGCGGCAACCGTAATCAACACCAGCGCCTGACGAGAGGTGAAGCCCGCACGCATGATCAGATGGTGAATATGCTGACGGTCAGCCGAGAACGGGCTCATGCCCTTACGCAGACGGCGATACATAATCGCCACCATGTCCATAAGTGGAATGGCGACAATCCACAGCGCGGTGACCGGACTAATCGGGTGATGCGTACCCTGGGTGGTTTCCAGCAGGATCCAGATAACGGTGAAGCCAATCAGCGTACTGCCGGCATCCCCCATAAAGACTTTATAGCGACGCCCCAGCACGCCCAGGTTGAGCATAATGTATGGCAGGATGGCGGCAATCATGGCAAAGCACCACATGGCGAGGCTGGTCTGCCCGTCAAACCACAGAATCAGACCAATGGCGCCGAAGCTGACGCTCGACAGGCCGCCAAGCAGGCCATCGATACCGTCCACCATGTTGAAAGCATTGATGATGGCCCAGACGGCAAACAAGGTCAGGAAGAAGCCAAACGGACCGAGCACCAGCTCCCACGAGCCGAAGATATAGCCGAGGCTGCGCAGGTACAGCCCTCCGACGCTCATCATCACAATACCAATCAGCGCCTGAATGATTGCGCGAATTTTAACGCTGATGTCATAACGGTCGTCGAGTGCGCCGACCAGCACGAGTACGCCAGCACAGGCCAGATAAAGGGAAGCATGCGGGATGTAGTAATTGGCGATCGCAAAAGTGAGGCAAATACCGGCGTATACAGAGATGCCGCCCACAAGCGGGATAACCCCCTGGTGACGTTTACGAAAATTAGGTCTGTCCACCAACCCGATCTTTTTAGCCACCCGGCGGGCGAAAAAAAGAAATACGGTGGTGAACAAAAAAATACTGATCAGGTCAGTACCGACGGCCAGTAAACTCACAATTTATACTCGCTGCGAATATTAGTAGCGAAAGTATACCCACGATAACTACTCATCAGAAGAGGAAGCCTGATGAATATTGGGGAAACTCGCCTGATTTATAACCAATTTTACAAACTAGCTATTATTGTAGCCGTAAACCGCAATTGTCCGCGAAAAAAAAGCGGAACCCCATCGGCGAAACTCCTAAAAACAAAAACGCCACACAATTGTGTGGCGTTTTTCAGCGAAAAACCGTGTTTTACGAACGTTTCATCATGTCGAAGAAATCGTCGTTGGTCTTGGTCATGGCCAGTTTGTTAATGAGGAATTCCATCGCGTCGATTTCACCCATCGGATGGATGATTTTGCGCAGGATCCACATTTTCTGCAGCTCTTCAGGCGTGGTGAGCAGCTCTTCTTTACGGGTACCGGAACGGTTGTAGTCGATAGCCGGGAAGACGCGTTTTTCAGCAATCTTACGAGAGAGATGCAGTTCCATGTTGCCGGTACCTTTAAACTCTTCGTAGATAACTTCATCCATTTTAGAGCCGGTATCGATAAGCGCAGTGGCGATGATGGTCAGGCTGCCGCCCTCTTCCACGTTACGCGCCGCACCGAAGAAACGCTTCGGACGATGCAGGGCGTTGGCGTCCACACCACCGGTCAGGACTTTACCGGAAGCCGGAACCACGGTGTTGTAGGCACGCGCCAGACGAGTGATGGAGTCGAGCAGGATGATCACGTCTTTCTTGTGTTCTACCAGACGTTTCGCCTTCTCGATAACCATTTCGGCTACCTGAACGTGACGAGATGCCGGTTCGTCAAAGGTAGAAGCAACCACTTCACCTTTCACCAGACGCTGCATCTCGGTCACTTCTTCCGGACGTTCGTCAATCAGCAGCACCATCAGCACGCAGTCCGGGTGATTGTAGGCAATGCTCTGCGCGATGTTCTGCAGCAGCATGGTTTTACCGGCTTTCGGCGGTGCCACAATCAGACCACGCTGGCCGCGACCGATCGGCGATGCCAGATCCAGGACACGAGCCGTTAAGTCTTCGGTAGAACCGTTACCACGTTCCATACGCAGACGGGAGTTTGCGTGCAGCGGGGTTAAGTTCTCGAACAGGATCTTGTTGCGCGAGTTTTCCGGCTTGTCGTAGTTAACTTCGTTAACTTTCAACAGCGCAAAGTAACGCTCACCCTCTTTCGGAGGACGAATCTTACCAGAGATGGTGTCACCAGTGCGGAGGTTGAAACGGCGGATTTGGCTGGGGGAAACGTAGATATCATCAGGGCCGGCGAGGTAGGAGCTGTCTGCGGAGCGGAGGAAACCAAATCCATCCTGCAGTATCTCCAGCACACCGTCGCCAAAGATATCTTCGCCACTCTTCGCGTGCTGCTTCAGGATGGCGAAAATGATGTCCTGCTTGCGCATACGTGCCTGGTTTTCCAGACCCATATTTTCGCCGAGAGTGATCAGCTCAGAAACCGGCGTGTTCTTTAATTCGGTAAGATTCATAATGGTGTGGGTTCTTAAACTCGGGGTAAATCTCGAACTTAATTTGTGAATGGTATGGCAGGGTCATCCGTGCCTGTTTACGGCCATCAACTCATGTCTGTTCGCTGCCTGGTCACAGGAAAGTACGCAGAACTGAAACGACAAGACGGAAAGAGTGACAAGCCTGGAATTTTTCAACCTCTGACGTGGCTAAATGCGACGGGAGGTTTGGGTCAAACAAGATTCAAACAAGGTATGTTTAAAACGAAGTCAAACTTAACTTAGCACGACTAAAGCCGGGCGTCCAGAGTTCCGCTCAATTTAAGAACACAGGACGCCCGAGTCGAATTGCTTACGCCAGGTTGGCGTCGAGGAACTCTTTGAGCTGGCCTTTAGACAGCGCGCCAACTTTGGTTGCAGCCACTTCGCCGTTCTTGAACAGCAGCAGCGTAGGGATACCGCGGATGCCATACTTCGGTGCAGTGCCCGGGTTCTGATCGATGTTCAGTTTGGCAACGGTCAGTTTACCCTGATACTCATCGGCGATTTCATCCAGAATCGGGGCGATCATTTTGCACGGACCACACCACTCTGCCCAGAAATCGACGAGGGTCAGCCCGTCAGCTTTGAGTACGTCCGTGTCAAAACTGTCGTCAGTCAGGTGAATAATTTTATCGCTCATATTTAACTCCACAGGAATAAGCCTGGTGTGTTGGTGTAGCATTAACCAACGAGGTGTTGATGTTGACTTCGCCAACAAAGGTTGACGTTATTTCACCGGATACGCTTTCTTAATGCAATAGTAAGCTGATATTCTACCACACTATGAGCAAAACACATTTAACTGAACAGAAGTTTTCCGACTTCGCCCTGCACCCTAAAGTGGTTGAAGCCCTTGAAAATAAAGGGTTTTATAATTGCACGCCCATTCAGGCGCTGGCTTTGCCGCTGACGCTTGCTGGACGTGATGTGGCTGGACAGGCGCAAACCGGTACCGGAAAAACGATGGCGTTCCTGACGTCAACGTTTCATTATCTTCTTTCTCACCCAGCAATTGCTGACCGCCAGGTGAACCAACCGCGCGCGTTAATTATGGCGCCGACCCGTGAGCTGGCGGTACAGATTCACGCTGACGCAGAGCCGCTGGCTCAGGCCACCGGTCTGAAGCTGGGCCTGGCCTACGGCGGTGACGGCTATGACAAACAGCTGAAAGTGCTGGAGAGCGGCGTCGATATTCTGATCGGCACCACCGGCCGTCTCATTGATTATGCAAAACAGAACCATATTAATCTGGGCGCGATCCAGGTCGTGGTGCTGGACGAAGCCGATCGTATGTACGATCTCGGCTTTATTAAAGATATCCGTTGGCTGTTCCGCCGCATGCCGCCGGCCAACCAGCGTCTGAACATGCTGTTCTCCGCCACCCTTTCTTACCGCGTACGCGAACTGGCGTTCGAGCAAATGAACAACGCCGAATATGTGGAAGTGGAGCCAGAGCAGAAAACGGGCCATCGCATTAAAGAAGAGCTTTTCTATCCTTCCAATGAAGAAAAAATGCGTTTACTGCAAACGCTGCTGGAAGAAGAATGGCCCGATCGCGCGATTATCTTCGCCAACACCAAGCACCGCTGTGAAGACATCTGGGGCCACCTGGCTGCCGATGGTCATCGCGTCGGCCTGCTGACCGGTGACGTGGCGCAGAAAAAACGTCTGCGTATTCTGGAAGATTTCACCCGTGGCGATCTCGACATTCTTGTCGCGACCGACGTTGCGGCGCGCGGCCTGCACATTCCTGCTGTGACGCACGTCTTTAACTATGACCTGCCAGACGACTGTGAAGACTACGTACACCGCATCGGTCGTACCGGTCGCGCAGGCGCAAGCGGCCACTCAATTAGCCTCGCCTGTGAAGAGTATGCACTGAACTTGCCGGCCATTGAGACCTACACGGGTCACTCGATTCCGGTCAGTAAGTACAACCCGGATGCCTTGTTAACCGACCTGCCGAAGCCGCTGCGTCTGACGCGCGTTCGCCAGGGTAACGGTCCGCGTCGTTCGGGCGCGCCACGTAATCGTCGTCGTTCAGGTTAAATAAGTTATGCTCACTACCACCTCGCTGTACGCAGCCATTGATCTCGGTTCCAATAGTTTTCATATGCTGATTGTGCGCGAGGTGGCGGGTAGCATCCAGACGCTCACCCGTATCAAGCGTAAAGTGCGTCTGGCCGCCGGGCTGAGCCAGGACAACATCCTGTCGACGGAAGCCATGGAACGAGGCTGGCAGTGCCTGCGTCTTTTCGCCGAGCGATTACAAGATATTCCCCCCACGCAAATCCGCATCGTGGCAACCGCAACGCTGCGTCTTGCCGTGAATGCCGACGTCTTTATCGCCAAAGCCCAGGAGATCCTCGGCTGTCCGGTGCAGGTTATCCGCGGCGAAGAAGAAGCACGTCTGATTTATCAGGGCGTCGCGCACACCACTGGCGGCGACGATCGTCGTTTAGTGGTCGATATCGGTGGCGCCAGTACTGAACTGGTGACCGGCACCGGTGCGCAAACTACTTCGTTGTTCAGCCTGTCGATGGGCTGCGTGACCTGGCTGGAGCGCTACTTCACCGACCGTAATCTGGCGCAGGAACATTTCGACGAAGCGGAACGTGCCGCCCGTGAAGTGTTAAAGCCGGTCGCGGATGAACTGCGTCACCACGGCTGGAAAGTCTGTGTCGGTGCATCCGGTACGGTTCAGGCGTTGCAGGAAATCATGATGGCGCAGGGAATGGATGAACGCATCACCCTCGCAAAACTTCAGCAGCTCAAGCAGCGCGCCATCCAGTGTGGCCGTCTGGAAGAGCTGGAGATTGAAGGGTTAACGCTGGAACGCGCGCTGGTTTTCCCGAGCGGGCTGGCTATCCTGATCGCTATTTTTACCGAACTGAACATCCAGTGCATGACGCTGGCCGGCGGCGCGCTGCGCGAAGGGTTGGTTTACGGTATGCTGCATCTGGCGGTCGATGAAGATATTCGCAGCCGCACGCTGCGCAATATTCAGCGCCGTTTTATGGTCGACACAGAGCAGGCGAACCGCGTCGCACAGCTGGCGGATAACTTTGTCGATCAGGTTGCTAACAGCTGGGAACTGGAGCCATTAAGCCGCGAACTGCTGCTAAGCGCCTGCGCGCTGCATGAAATTGGCCTCAGCGTTGACTTCAAGCAAGCCCCGCAGCACGCAGCCTATCTGGTGCGTAACCTCGATCTACCGGGTTTTACCCCCGCACAGAAAAAGCTGCTCGCCACCCTGCTGTTAAACCAGACCAACACCGTCAATTTGCCTACGCTGCATCAGCAGAACGCCGTACCGCCGCGCGTAGCCGAGCATCTTTGTCGCCTGCTACGCCTGGCGATTCTGTTTGCCAGCCGCCGCCGCGACGATCTCCTGCCCGCGATTACGCTAGTTGCCGAAGGTGAAAACCTGACGCTGACGCTGCCGGAAGGCTGGCTTGCGCACCACCCTCTGGGCCGCGAAATGGTCGATCAGGAGTGCCAGTGGCAAAGCTATATTCACTGGCCGCTGGAAGTCCGCTAAACCTCATCGGGTTACCGGATGACGCTGCGCTTATCCGGCTTACCATGACTCAGTTATGATTTTTTCGCTTTCGCCAGCATTTCACGAATGTTGGCGACGTTAGCCTGCCCTTTGTGCATGCGTTCTTCCGCAGTAATCACCTTCCGCTCCTGTTCCCAGATCACATCATCCTGCGGCAGTTCCAGCAGGAAACGGCTCGGCTCCGGGCGCACTAATTCACCGTACTGACGGCGTTCTTTGCACAGAGTAAAAATCAGCTCTTTCTGCGCGCGGGTAATGCCGACGTAGGCCAGGCGGCGCTCTTCATCAACGTTATCTTCGTCAATGCTGCTCTGGTGCGGCAGCAGCCCCTCCTCCATCCCCACCAGGAAGACGTACGGGAACTCCAGACCTTTTGATGCGTGCAGGGTCATCAGCTGAACCTGATCCAGTTCTTCCTCGCTTTCGCCGCGCTCCATCATGTCACGCAGCGTAAAGCGAGTGACCACCTGCGTCAGGGTCATCGGCTCTTCCAGCTCGCTGCCTTCCAGCATTTCCGTCATCCAACTGAACAACGTATTGACGTTTTTCATGCGCATTTCGGCGGCTTTCGGGCTCAGCGAGGTTTCAAACAGCCAGGATTCGTAATCAATACCGTGAATCAGATCGCGCACAGCGGCGATCGGTTCGCGTTCCGCCAGGCGCTGAATTTCGCCCAGCCATTGGGTAAAGCGCGTCAGCGATTCATAGCCACGGCCGGTGAGCGTCTGGCTCAGCCCCATATCGAAGCTGGCGGTGAACAGGCTCTTGTTGCGAGTCATCGCCCACTCGCCGAGTTTTTGCAGCGTCGCGGGGCCAATCTCGCGTTTCGGCGTGTTGACGATACGCAGGAACGCGCTGTCGTCATCCGGGTTGCTCAGCACGCGCAGGTAGGCCAGCAGGTCTTTAATCTCCGGGCGCGAGAAGAACGAGGTACCGCCGGAAATTTTGTACGGGATGCGGTTCTGCATCAGGAATTTTTCAAACACCCGCGACTGGTGGTTGCCGCGGTAGAGGATTGCATAATCCTTATACTGCGTCTTGTTGACGAAGTGGTGCGCAATCAACTCGCCGGTAACACGCTCAGCCTCGTGCTCTTCGTGGTTGGCGCTCAATACCTTCAGTTCCGGGCCATAACCCAACTCGGAAAACAGCCGTTTTTCAAACACGTGCGGGTTGTTGGCGATCAGAATGTTCGCCGCCTTCAGGATACGCCCAGAGGAACGATAGTTCTGCTCGAGCTTAATCACCTGCAGCGCGGGGAAGTCTTTGCTCAGCAGCACCAGATTCTGCGGACGCGCGCCGCGCCATGAGTAGATGGACTGATCGTCATCCCCCACCACGGTAAAGCGCGCGCGTTGCCCCACCAGCAGCTTCACCAGCTCGTACTGGCTGGTGTTGGTATCCTGATATTCATCCACCAGCAGGTAGCGGATTTTATTCTGCCAGCGCTCGCGCACCTCTTCGTTTCGCTGAAGGAGCAGCGTCGGCAACAGGATCAGATCGTCGAAGTCCAGCACGTTACAGGCTTTCATATGCGCATCGTACAGGCCGTAGCAGTGGGCAAAAATACGATCCCGCTCACCCTTCGCATTGGCCGCCGCCTGCGCCGGCGTCATCAGATCGTTTTTCCAGTTGGAGATCGTCGAGATCAGCTGCTGGAACACCACCTTATCGTCTTCAATCAGCCCTTCAGTCAGCTCCTTGAGCAACGCAGTCTGGTCGGTATCGTCAAACAACGAGAAGTTCGACTTCATTCCCAGCGCGGCGTACTCGCGCTTAATGATATCCAGCCCCAGCGTGTGGAAAGTGGAGATCATCAGCCCACGTGCTTCTTTGCGCCCTAACGTTTGCGCCACACGCTCTTTCATCTCACGCGCGGCCTTGTTGGTAAAGGTCACGGCGGCAATATGACGCGCCTGATAGCCACAGGCGTGGATCAGGTGGGCAATCTTATTGGTGATAACGCGGGTCTTGCCGGAGCCAGCACCCGCCAGCACCAGGCAGGGTCCGGTGACGAATTCGACGGCTTGTTGTTGTCCGGGGTTCAAACGCATAGGGGGATTGCTCAATCTGTAAACACGGGGGTGTGGATTGTAGCAGAAAGTCTGGCGGGAGGGATCGCCCACTGAGAGGCGCCGAAGAAAATCAGCGCTGAAACGAACGGAGGCTGATGTTTATGCCACAAGCTCATGCTTTTTCCCCGATGAAAATCGGCAAGCCTCATTCTGGATAATATATTTCGAGAACAATTCATCCTCTGTATAAATAATTTCAAATGAAAACAACTGTTTTATTAATATGGAGAATATAGCTATATCCCTGCACAAAAAAGAGAGTAAAAAGCGATATCAATGAAACATCACAAAATGAAAGCAATGCCATCAATAGTATTGTCCCGTCATGACTCTCGTTATCTGTTTGGGTTTACCTGTTGTTCTCACTGTTAGCAATAATTAACCACTTACTTTATGGTGAAATAAAGAATGGCACAGGAAATTTTATTACCAGACGTCACCGTGGCCAATAGCACGGAGAGATTGAGCGTTAGGGAGAAGCTAGGATTTGGTTTTGGCGATGCGGCCTGTAATATGAGTTGGGGCCCGGTCACCATGTTCCTCACCTATTTTTATACCGATATATTTGGTCTGGATGCAGCGCTCCTCGCCACCATGTTTTTAGTCGTCAGACTGGTCGATGCGTTTGTCGACCCTATGCTTGGCGGTATTGCCGATCGCACGCGTTCACGCTATGGACGTTTTCGCCCTTATATTCTTTACGGCTGCGTTCCCTTCTGCCTGATCTGTATCCTCGCGTTCTATACGCCGGATATCACCGCGGGCTGGAAAGGCGTGTATGCTTTTGTCACCTACCTATTGCTGTCAGTATTGTACAGCACGGTCAATATTCCTTACTGTTCGCTGGGTAGCGTCATTACCGCCAACCCGATCGATCGCATCTCGTGTCAGTCCTACCGTTTTACCATGGCCAACTGTGCGGTGCTGCTGTGTTCCTTAACGCTGTTGCCGCTCGTACACTATTTCGGCGCGGGCGATCAGCAAAAAGGGTTCTTTATTACCAACACCCTCTTTTCAATTATTGGTCTCTGCATGTTCCTGCTGTGTGTCTTCAATACCCGCGAGCGCATCGCGCCGGAAGAGGGGCCGCAGGAAAATATCTTCAAAAGCCTGCTTTTTGCCTTTAAAAACAAGCAGTGGGTTCTGGTGGTCTCCGGGATGTTTATCGGTTGTATTCCCGCTTTTGTCTGCGGCGGCGCGACCATCTATTTCACCAAATATCTTATGCACCTTAACGACCTCTGGACGACGGTGTTTATCAGTATCGGGATCGTGGCTGCGATATTAGGTAACCTGACCACCAATACGCTAACAAAATATATTTGCAAGGTGAAACTATATATTTACGTTGGTTTTATTACCGCAGCCATCTCCATCCTGATTTACTTTATCGACCCACGAAACATAGAGACTATTTTCGCCCTCAACACCCTGCGCGGCTATATTGGCGCGATTACGGTGCCGATATTCTGGTCCTTTATTGGTGATGCCGACGACTTTGGCGCATGGAAGTTCAAGCGTCGCATGTCCGGCGTCTATGCATCCGGCAACCTGTTCGCCCTGAAGGTGAGTCTGGCGATTGCCGGCACGATTACCGCCACCATTCTGTCCTTAACGCACTATGTTCCGGATGCGCCTCAGCAAACGCCAGAGACACTGAACGCCATTATGCTGCTGATCACCGTCATTCCCGCAGCGGGCAGCATCATCACATCACTGCTGTTCCTGTTCTTTTACAAGCTGGACACCCGGATGATGAACGAAATTCAGACCGATTTAAAAGCTAACCACTACCCCGCTTAAGGAGGAACGTTATGTCGAAGCTCCACTTCGCCATTACCCCGGATAATCGCATCGCCGAGATTAACCCCCGGCTGTTTGGCTCTTTCGTTGAGCATCTGGGCCGTGCGGTTTATACCGGTATTTACGAACCCGGCCACCCGGAAGCCGATGCGCAAGGGTTCCGCCAGGACGTGATTAACCTGGTGAAAGAGATGAACGTCACCACCGTGCGCTATCCCGGCGGCAACTATGTCTCCGGCTTCAACTGGCGCGATGGCATTGGCCCCAAAGAAGAGCGTCCGGTGCGCCTGGACTACGCGTGGATCAGCAAAGAGAGCAACCAGTTTGGCATCAGCGAGTTTAACCACTGGTGCCAACAAACCCACGTCGAGCCGATGATCGCCATCAATCTGGGGACCGGCACGCCGCAGGAAGCGGGATACTTTATTGAATACTGTAACCACCCTGGCGGCACCACGCTCAGCGATCTGCGCGTGCAGCACGGCGACGCCGAACCCTATAACTTTAAACTCTGGTGCCTCGGTAACGAGATGGACGGCCCGTGGCAAACCGGGCAAATGAGCGCCGACGACTACGCCAAAAAGGCGCGCGAGACGGCCAAAATTCTGCGCTGCGTCGACCCGGAGGTTGAGCTCATTGCGTGCGGGAGTTCAAGCTCGATGATGGATACCTTCCCCACCTGGGATCGGGTTGTACTCGAGGAACTTTACGACTACGTCGATTACATCTCCTGCCACCAGTATTATGAAAACGAAGGCACTGAAAGCGACTTCCTGGCCTCCTTCGTCAATATGGACAACTTTATCGAGACCATCGTCAGCACCGCCAACTATGTGAAAGCGTACAAGCGCGGTAAGAAGGACATTATGATCTCCTTCGATGAATGGAACGTCTGGTATCTGCGCGGCGACCCCTGGGATGCGCCGATGAAGCATAAAGAGAATCGCTTTAAGGTTGCGCCGCCTTTGCTGGAAGACCGTTACTCTTTTCTCGACGCGCTGGTCGTTGGCGGTCTTCTCTGCTCCCTCATTAACCACTGCGATCGGGTTAAAATGGCCAGCCTCGCGCAGTTAGTGAACGTCATTGCCCCCATCTTTACCGAAGCGGGCGGCGGGGTGATTCGTCAGACCATCTTCTGGCCCTTTGCGATGGTGGCTAACGTGGCGAAAGGCAGCGCGTTGCGCCACTTCATTCCTGCGGGCACCTTCAGCAGCAAATACGGTGACGCACGGCGCATCCAGTCTGCCGTGGTGCACAATGCCGCAGCGGGTAAACTCTATTTATTCGCGCTGAACAGCGATTTTCACGACAGCTTCACGCTGGATCCGGATCTGTCGGCGTTTGGCCAGACGCGTCTTGCAGAACATCAGATCCTTCGCTGTGACGATCTCTACGCGAAAAATACCTTTGATCGTCCGGATCGCGTTGCGCCGGAGACGCTCACGGCCTCCGACCTCACCCTGCCGCCGCTGTCGTGGAACCGCATCACCTTCGACATCCTGTAACGGCTTTTACATGCTAATATTGCGCCCTGATTTATCACTTAACCCAGGGCGCAAACCATGGCAAAAACAGCAGCAGCACTGCATATCCTTGTAAAAGAAGAGAAACTGGCATTGGATCTTCTGGAGCAGATTAAAAACGGCGCCGACTTCGGCAAGCTGGCGAAGAAGCACTCCATCTGCCCGTCGGGCAAACGCGGCGGCGACTTAGGTGAATTCCGCCAGGGCCAGATGGTGCCGGCGTTCGACAAAGTGGTCTTCTCCTGCCCGGTGCTGGAGCCAACCGGCCCGCTGCATACCCAGTTCGGTTACCACATCATCAAAGTGCTGTACCGGAAATAAACAGCAAGGCCTTCTCAAAGAGAAGGCCTTTAATGTTTGCTCCCTCTCCCTGTGGGAGAGGGTTGGGGTGAGGGCATCAGCCCGCGACTGCAATACGTTTCATATCCGTCATATAGCCACGCAGTTTCTGGCCCACTTTCTCGATAGCATGGCCGCGAATGGCGTCGTTCACATCACGCAGCTGCGCGTTGTCTACCGCGCCTTCGGCAATCGCTTTGCCCAGGTCGCCGGTCTGCAGGGTGGTCATGAACTCTTTCAGCAGCGGTACGCAAGCGTAAGAGAACAGGTAGTTACCGTATTCGGCGGTATCGGAGATAACCACGTTCATTTCGTACAGACGCTTACGGGCGATGGTGTTGGCGATCAGCGGCAGTTCGTGCAGTGATTCGTAGTAAGCGGATTCTTCGATGATGCCGGAATCGACCATGGTTTCGAACGCCAGCTCAACGCCCGCTTTCACCATCGCAATCATCAGCACGCCTTTATCGAAGTACTCCTGCTCGCCGATCTTACCTTCAAACTGCGGTGCGGTTTCGAACGCGGTTTTGCCGGTCTCTTCACGCCAGGTCAGCAGTTTCTTATCGTCGTTGGCCCAGTCAGCCATCATGCCGGAAGAGAATTCGCCGGAGATGATGTCATCCATGTGTTTCTGGAACAGCGGTGCCATGATCTCTTTCAGCTGTTCGGACAGCGCGTAAGCACGCAGTTTCGCCGGGTTAGACAGACGGTCCATCATCAGGGTGATGCCGCCCTGCTTCAGCGCTTCGGTGATGGTTTCCCAGCCGAACTGAATCAGTTTTTCCGCATAAGCCGGGTCGGTGCCTTCTGCCACCAGCTTGTCGAAGCACAGCAGAGAACCGGCCTGCAGCATACCGCACAGGATAGTCTGCTCCCCCATCAGGTCAGATTTCACTTCCGCAACGAAAGAAGATTCCAGTACGCCCGCACGGTGACCGCCGGTGGCCGCAGCCCAGGCTTTAGCAATCGCCATACCTTCGCCTTTCGGATCGTTTTCCGGGTGAACGGCGATCAGGGTCGGAACACCGAAACCACGTTTGTACTCTTCACGCACTTCGGTACCCGGGCATTTCGGCGCTACCATCACCACGGTGATGTCTTTACGGATCTGCTCGCCCACTTCAACGATGTTGAAGCCGTGGGAGTAACCCAGCGCCGCGCCATCTTTCATCAGCGGCTGTACGGAACGCACAACGTCGGAGTGCTGTTTGTCTGGCGTCAGGTTAACCACCAGGTCAGCCTGCGGGATCAGCTCTTCGTAGGTACCCACTTTGAAGCCGTTTTCGGTCGCTTTACGCCAGGAAGCACGCTTCTCAGCAATCGCTTCTTTACGCAGGGCGTAGGAGATATCCAGACCGGAGTCACGCATGTTCAGGCCCTGGTTCAGACCCTGAGCGCCACAGCCGACGATGACCACTTTTTTACCCTGCAGGTAGCTCGCGCCGTCGGCGAATTCGTCGCGGCCCATAAAGCGGCATTTACCCAGCTGCGCCAGCTGCTGGCGCAGATTCAGTGTATTAAAGTAGTTAGCCATGATGGTGTACTCCGTGATGTTGTGTGTCTTATTGTTCGGTTCGCTTTTGCGAGAATGAACCCACATTACAACAGGAAATTCATTGCGGAAATTGATATATTCACAACATTACGTTGCAATTTCTGCAATATAAATCCGTGAGGTGAAATCGGTGGATTTACGCGATCTGAAAACCTTCCTGCATCTGGCCGAAAGCCGCCACTTTGGCCGCAGCGCGCGGGCGATGCACGTCAGCCCCTCCACGCTCTCCCGGCAGATTCAGCGGCTGGAAGAAGATCTCGGCCAGCCGCTGTTTGTACGCGATAACCGCACGGTCACGCTGACCGAAGCCGGTGAAGAGCTGCGAGTGTTTGCCCAACAGACGCTTTTGCAATATCAGCAGTTGCGCCATACCCTCGATCAGCAGGGGCCGTCCCTTTCCGGCGAACTCCATATCTTCTGTTCAGTGACCGCGGCGTACAGTCATCTGCCGCCGATCCTCGACCGCTTCCGCGCCGAACATCCCTCGGTGGAAATTAAGCTCACCACCGGCGACGCCGCCGACGCCATGGACAAAGTGGCCACCGGCGAGGCCGATCTGGCGATTGCCGGTAAGCCGGAAACGCTGCCCGGCGCGGTCGCCTTTTCGATGCTGGAAAATCTGGCGGTGGTGCTGATCGCCCCGGCGCTGCCCTGCCCGGTGCGCAATCAGGTTTCGGTTGATAAGCCCGACTGGTCGACGGTGCCGTTTATCATGGCCGATCAGGGGCCGGTGCGCCGTCGCATTGAGCTGTGGTTCCGTCGTCACAAAATCAGTAATCCATCTATTTACGCGACGGTAGGCGGCCATGAGGCGATGGTCTCAATGGTGGCGCTGGGCTGCGGCGTGGCGCTCATTCCCGAAATCGTGCTGGAAAACAGCCCGGAACCGGTGCGCAACCGCGTGATGATTTTAGAACGCAGCGATGAGAAGACCCCGTTCGAACTGGGGGTCTGTGTGCAGAAAAAACGGCTACATGAGCCGCTGGTGGATGCGTTCTGGAAGATTGTGCTCGAGCGTAAAATGACCGAATAGCATGGCCCCAGTCATGCCCCAGGTTTGGGAGATTAATTGGTATCAAAGGTGCCAGGTCTAAACGGGCTGTGCAGGTAAAATCGTCACTAAAGAAACAGGACCTTACGAGAGGGAGTGACGATGCAGAAACCCAAAAAGCTGTTCAACAACACCGATAATATCCGCAGCGAAATCATGGAAGGGCTGGTGTATGCCGGGCGCGGAAGGATCCACGCCCTCCCGGAGTACTGCGCGGTTTATCGCACGATGACGCAAACCGGCCAGACCGTTATCGTCAGCGGCGGCGGCAGCGGCCATGAGCCGACGTTTGCCGGGTTCGTCGGTGAAGGTGGCATCGATGCCTGCGCGCTGGGTGAGGTTTTCACCTCGCCTTCTCCCGATCAGATTATCGAAGCCAGCCGGGCCGTTCATCAGGGCAACGGCGTGCTGTTCCTCTATGGGAACTACTCCGGCGACGGCATGAACTTTGATATCGCCGCCGAAATACTGGCGGAAGAAGGCATTGAGTGCCGCACCGTGCGCGCCACGGATGATATTGCCTCTGCGCCGCCGGAGAAAATGTCCGACCGCCGCGGCGTCGGAGGGCTGGCGTTCTTGTATAAACTCGCCGGTGCGGCGGCACAGTTTGAGCGCTACACTCTGCCCGCGCTGGAGGCTCTGGCGCAAAAGGCCAATCACAATACGCGAACCATCGGCGTGGCGCTCAGCGGCTGCGCACTACCGCAGTCCGACGCCTTTAACTTCACGCTGGCAGACAACGAAATTGAGCTGGGAATTGGTATTCATGGTGAGCCGGGGCTATGCCGCATGCCCATGCCGCATAGCGACGAGCTGGTCGAGATGATGATCGCCCGCCTGTGCGATGACCTGCCGTTTGGCCACGGCGATAACGTCTGCGTCAGCGTCAATAACCTGGGCGCGCTGAGCAACACTGAGCTCATGGTCATCACCCGTAAGGTCGGCATGGCGCTGGCAGAACGCGGCATTCACACTCACGACGTGCAGGTCGGCCACTTTTGCACCTCGCTGGAGATGTCCGGATTTTCGTTAAGCCTGCTGCGGCTGGACGATGAAATGCAACGTCTGTATGACCACCCCATCAATACCCTCGGCTGGAGAAAATAAGATGAACACCACGCAATTCACCGCCTGTCTACAGCACGTTGCCCAGGGCATGATCGCCAGCGAACCGCGCCTGACCGCACTTGACCAGGTCATTGGCGATGGCGATCACGGCATTGGCATTAAGCGCGGCTTTACCGCTTTGCAGACGCTACTTTCGGCGCCTGAATTTTCTCCCGCCGATATCGGTGACTGCCTGCTGCAAAGCGGCACGCGGCTGATGACCAGCATGGGCGGCGCTTCCGGCGCGATATTCGGCACCCTGTTCCGCGCGGGCGGCAAAGGGCTGGCTGGACGCCGCGAGCTGGATGCCGCGACGCTGGCTGAATGGCTGGAGACAGGTATGCAGGCAATCCACCAGCGCGGCGGCGCAGAGCCGGGCGATAAAACAATGATGGATGCACTCGCCGCAGCGGCAGCGCGCGCACGTTCAGACGCAACCCTGCCATTATCCGAAGCGCTGGCAAACTGCGCGCAGGCGGCGATGGCCGGTGCGGAAGGGACATCCACGATGGTGGCCCGCTTCGGGCGCGCGAAAAACCTCGGCGAACGGGCCATCGGCCACTGCGACCCCGGCGCGGTGTCGATGGCGCTAATTCTGCAATTTATGGCCGAATTCACCCATACCCGCTAACCCACCTGCCCGTGTAAAAAGGGTTCATGTCCGTACATGGGCCCTTTTGCGTTATAGCGAAAATCAGACGTAATTCATCATTGCAGCCGCTTTTCTGTATAATGCCCCGTGCCATAATAGATGTGGGGGGCTTGTTAACCCTGATGTTAAACAAGCCAGAACAGACGGTGTCATTGCGCACTTGACAGCGAAAATACAAACTTAATTAGCCATCATTATGATAATCAAACCAAAAATTCGTGGATTCATCTGTACAACGACCCATCCGACTGGCTGTAAAGTCAACGTGGAAAAACAGATCGAATATGTGAAGAAAAACGGGAAAATCGCTAACGGCCCTTCCCGCGTGCTGGTGATCGGTGCTTCCACCGGTTACGGCCTGGCTTCCAGAATTTCCGCCGCGTTTGGTAGCGGTGCCGCCACTATCGGCGTATTTTTCGAAAAACCGGGCACGGAAACCAAACCGGGTTCCGCGGGCTGGTATAACTCTGCCGCCTTCGATGAGGCCGCAAAACGCGAAGGTCTGTATTCCAAAAGCATCAACGGCGACGCGTTCTCCGATGAATGCCGCGACGCAGTCATCAAACTGATCAAAGAAGACCTGGGTCAGATTGATTTAGTGGTTTACTCACTGGCCTCTCCAGTGCGTAAAATGCCGAAAACCGGTGAAATCGTTCGTTCTGCGCTGAAGCCAATCGGCGAGGTTTATACCTCTAAAGCGATTGATACCAACAAAGATCAGATCATCACCGCCAGCATTGAGCCGGCCACCGAAGAAGAAGTTAAGAACACCGTTACCGTCATGGGCGGCGAAGACTGGGAACTGTGGATGGGCGCGCTGAGCGAAGCAGGCGTGCTGGCTGATGGCGTGAAAACCGTAGCCTACTCCTACATCGGTACCGACCTGACCTGGCCAATCTACTGGCACGGCGCGCTGGGCAAAGCGAAAGAAGACCTCGACCGCGCGGCGGGAGAACTGCGTAACCAGCTGGCACCGCTGAACGGTTCCGCTAACGTTGCCGTACTGAAATCCGTCATCACCCAGGCATCTTCTGCGATTCCGGTAATGCCACTGTACATCTCCATGGTCTTCAAGCTGATGAAAGAACAGGGGATTCACGAAGGTTGTATTGAGCAGATCAACCGTCTGATGACCACCAGCCTGTACGGCGATAAAGTGGCGCTTGATGACAATCAGCGTATCCGTATGGATGACTGGGAACTGCGTGACGATATTCAGCAGGCGTGCCGTGACCTGTGGCCGCTGATCACCACCGAAAACCTGACGCAAGAAACCGACTATGCAGGATACAAGCAGGAATTCCTGAACCTGTTCGGTTTTGCTCTCGACGGTGTGGATTACGATGCGGACGTGAACCCTGAAGTTGAATTCGACGTCATCACGCTGTAATGCGTTGAAGCCGGGTGTCGGTTACGCCTTACCCGGCCAACGAGATTTGTCGTCCCGATAAGCGTAGCGTCATCGGGCAAAGGGTTCGTGCGAAAGCATGAACCCTTTTTTATTCCGCCTGATAATGCGTGGGCTAATCGAAGCCAAAGCCTTCCGCGAACAGCACCTTCAACTTTTCCATTGCCTCCTGCTCATCGCTACCGCTACAGATGATCTCAAGCGATCCTCGGCCTTTGATCCCTGCCCCCAGAATGCTCATGATGCTTTTCCCTTTGATAACCTTGCCGTCATAGATCATCTCGATCCGCGATTGATACTGCGCGCAGGCTTTGGCCAAAACCCCCGCCGGACGGGCATGAATGCCGTGTTGATTGCTGATTTTCACCACTTCTTTCAACATAATTGCGTTCCTTACTTACCGCCCGTCGCTCGGGCAAATAGCCTGCACGAAGTTAAAATAGCCCTGGATCAACAGTTGCGCGACCATGGCGCCAGGATCGACAAACGTGCGCGAGCGCTCGCCATGAATAGCTGCACGCCCGTGCTTCGCCACCATGGTGGTTGTCTGCTGCACGCCCTGTTGTGCTTGCAGTAGCGCATTCCTCGCCGCGGTCAGCGGTTCCTCTCCGGCAAGCAGCGCCGCCAGCGCGGGGGCCATGCCATCGAGGAAGGTTTTTTCGCCCGGCTGCGCTTTCCCGCGCTGCTGCACGCCGTCATACCAGGCCTGGAACAACACGCCGGCTTCCGTTAGCCCCAGCGTTTCCCGGCCTTTAAACGCCTTACCCGCCTGCATCAGCCCGGAAGCCATCAGCGTCCCCATGGTCGACGGCACCGCCGAGGCCATCGCCTTGCCCGCCATGTAGAAGAATCGCCCCAGGTCACGTTCTTCGCTCTGCTGCGCGTAGCGCGCCGCCGCCGCGAAACCGTCGCTCATCGTCAGCCCCAGATCCCCGTCGCCAACCACGCTATCCAGCTCGGTCAGGACCGATTTGTTGGCCTCCATGATGCGCGCCCACTCGGTAAAAAGCGGTCGCAGACTCTGCGTATCTAGCGTCATCCCCCCTCCTTAAGCCGGAAACTGGCGGAACATCGGGGTATCGGCCCCGGCGTTGAGCAGCGTTTTCAGCTCTTCATCCACCGGCATCAGGCTAATGGACATACCGGTCATCTCCATTGCCGTCGCAAATTCGCCAATCCAGACGCGGAAAACGCGCATCTGGCTCTCGGCCAGAATCTGATGTACATGGCGATACATCAGGTACAACTCTTCCAGCGGCGTGGCGCCAAGCCCATTGATCAACACGGCAACTTCATCGCCCTGCTGGCAAGGTGAGTCCGCCAGCAGCCAGGACATCATCTCTTCGGCAATCTGTTCGGCGCTCAGCTGCGGACCCCGGCGAATACCGCTTTCGCCGTGAATCCCCATGCCAATCTCCATTTCGTTGTCGCCAATATGGAAACCCGGTTTACCGATTCGCGGCACGATACACGGCGACAGCGCGACGCCAAGCGTGCGCACGCGGTCTCCTGCTTTCTGCGCAATGCGCTGGACGGTTTCAAGGTCATCCATTCTGGCCGCGGATGCCCCGGCGCATTTGTAGACGAAGAAGATCCCCGCAACCCCACGACGGGTGGTGGCTTCTGTACCGTCCGGCACCGCACCTGCCGAATCGTCAGCCGCCACCACCGTCGCGGTTCGGATATCACTCTCCATATCGGCCATTTCCGCCGCCATATCAAAATTGAAAATATCGCCGTTATAGTTACCGTACAGGTACAGCACGCCCGCGCCGCTATCGACCGCCTGCGTGACGGCGAGAATCTGCTCCGGCGAGGGTGACTGAAACACATCGCCAATGGCGCAGCCGTCCAGCATGCCCTGACCGACGTAGCCGAGGAATAGCGGCAGATGCCCGGAACCGCCACCGGTGACGATCCCCACCTTGCCAGGCACCGGACGCGCCGTGGCAAGACAGTGAAAATCCTCATTAACACAGCGGAATTTATCGGGATGCGCCAGATAGATACCTTCCAGCATCTCCGGGATAAAGTTCTCCGCCTGATTCAGAAATTTTTTCATGCGCTCTCTCCATGAATATTCCGCCCTGAACGGGCGGGCGCTCAGTTAGCGGGAAAATTTAATCTGCGACGGATAGGCCCAGCGTTGCAGCTCTTCCGGGGCGAAGGATTCAGGCTCCTTACCGCCGTTAATCACCAGCGCGTGGTAGTAAATCTGCGCCATCTCCTCAAGATAGGCAGACTTCAGCACCGCTTCATACGGGTCCTTGTCTACGCCGATAGCTCCGTGTTTTTCCATCAGAATGGCATCAGCGCGTTTGATAGGTTCGATAACGCTGTTCGACAACGCAGGCGTGCCGGGGCGGCCATAGGGCGCAACCGGAATGACGCCATCTTTCAGATTGAGGATCGCGCATTCGTACACCACCGCCGGGATCGGTTTATTCAGTACGGCAAACGACGTCGCGTAGAGCGAGTGGGTGTGGGAAATCGCAAACACATCCGGGCGCGCCTTATAAATCTCGATATGCATCAGACATTCGCTGGTCGGACGCAAACCCGCTTCGCTTTCAATCACATTGGCTTCAACGTCCATTACCACGATATCGCGCGGCGTTAAATGCATTTTGTCGATGGTCGTGGGGGTTACCAGAATAAGTCCCGTCTCTTTATCTCGTACGCTGGAATTACCCGCTTTATGTTTACACAGTCCCCATTGCTGAGCGGTTCTGGCCATTTCGACAACGTGTTTTTTCTGAATTTCTAACATAATATTTATCCTGTATACGGTTATAGGGGCGAGCGATGTCGCGACAATGGTTGCCGGGAAATAACGTTGCAGTTTTTAGCTGCAACGGCGTTTAATGACTTATTACAGGTGATGGACGAATTCTTTTATCAATGCATATTCATCCTGCGCGCGGCGAATAACATTACCGCCATCATAAAACTCGAGAAATTCATTTAATTGCGCGAGCGCCTTGAGATGTTTCTGTGGATTATTAGTTGCCAGGACGATAATAATATCGGCCTGCATATAACCCGCGAAATCAATCTTAGAAGGCAGGCGTAATAACGCCATCCCCGTATCCAGTGCGCCATCATCGACGCCTGCGTGGGCGATAATCACGCCATCGGCCAGCATGATATAGGGCTGCTCGTCAGCGATTTTATTCAGCATAATTTGCAGGTAGCGGGGTTCAATCACGCCGCTTTCCAACAGTGACGCAGCGGCCTGAGTAATGGCCTGCTGCCAGTCGCCGGGACACGAAGTGACAAACTGAACGTGTTCGCGCCGCAGCAAGTCGGTCAGCGACGGCGCTTGCGGTTCAATGTTGCCCACCGCGCTCGCGGCGCTTTTTTCATCGTAGATATAGCTGGCCAGCGCGCGCTGCAATCCTTTGTGATCGATAATGTTGCCGAAGCGTTCGAAGATAAGCAGCAGTTGCTCTATCTGAATAATGTTCGGGTCCACGCCCTGTAGCGCGCTGATAACATGATTGCGGAATGCGCTCTTATGGATGCTGCTGATGGACGGATTCACCACAAACACCATCTTGCTGGTATTCAGGTGTGTGGTCGAGAAGACCACATCGTAGTGCCCGGTATAGCGCTCAAACTCGCGGCGCGACATCACCTCGGTAAAGTGCAGTTCCGGGAATAGCACCTGCAGCGTCAGAAACAGATAAGTCGAAATCGTGGCGCTATTCTCACACACGACCACCGCCGTTTTCTGCAGCTTAATCTGATGGATAACCCCTTCGCGAGTCAGCCAGCCGCCAAAAAGCACCGTCAAAAATGCCATCTCTTCATCGGGAATTTCACAGTGCAATACCGTTTCGAACGGCACCGCCGCCCGGCGAACCATCTCGTGCAGGTGGCTGAACTCTTTCACCACCAGATCGTAAACGCTGCTGGTGTTGGTCAGATGGTAGCGAATACGGTAATAGGCCGGTTTCCAGTGTTGATAGATCTTTTCAATCAGCTCATTTTTTTCTTTGATGGTGACGCAGCTTATTTTTTCGAAGTTATCGACCACCGCGACCACGCTTTCGAGCAGAAGCGTATCAAGGTGGAAATATTTATCGGCAATGCTTTGAATATTTGAACTTTGGATCAGTGCCGTCAGGAAAACCAGTTCATTTTCGCTACTGATATTGATTTTACTGATAACGCTCTGCATCAATGTAAATTCTCTGCTGCCAATAATGTCAGCGTAGCTGCTCGGGATATTGACCAGACTTTTCCCTGAATCAATACGGTGCAGGACAAAGCAGATAAAATAAATAAGCTCCTGAAGCTGGCGGTCGGTAAACTGAATTTTAAAACGTTTTTCAATTTCGCTGAAAACATTGCCCACCTTTTCCAGATAGTCGCTCATCACATTGTTGTATTGAGCAATAATGTTTTTGGCGACCGGGATTTCCAGCACCCGGCGCAGGCAGTTTAGCAACAGGTAGCGTTTTTCCAGCTCCTCACCCAGAATATGGTAGCCATTACCCCTGTCATAGCTTATCTCCAGCCCGTGCTCGATAACCTCGGTGCGCACCTTTTTCAGGTCGTTGATAATCGTATTCTGGCTGACGCCCAGCGAAGAGGAGAGATGCAGCAATGAAAGCCGCTCGCTGCGGGTCAACAGCATAAAGATAATCATCTGTCCGCGTTCATCTTCCGAGTAGAGATAGCGATGCTCGGTTTCAGCGGTCTGATTCTGACGAAAATGCTCAATCACATGGCGCGGGATATGCAGTTTCCCGGTTTTCAGGCGGTTGATTCGATCGAAGTGGTTCGATTCCAGATAATCATTCACCTTTTTCAGCGTATAGCTCAGCTGTTTGCGCGTCAGGCAAAACTGCTCCTCAAGCTTCGTCCCCGTGATGCCGGGATCGTTCACAATGGCATCCAGCACTGCAACCACGCGTTTATCCATAGCCATGTCGACTCTCCTGCAATCAAAAGTCTGGCGGCGGCGCCTGCCGCCAGACATGAACATGAAACCCAGAATTAAGCCTGCTGAGCTTTCTCCTGCTGCTCGGCTTCCTGCTGCGCGAGGCTGCTTTCACGACGCAGCTCGCGGGAGTAGAAGAAGTAGCCGCATCCCCACCAGATGGCGAAAATGAGCGGGATAAAGTTGCCTTCCAGGAATTTGAACAGGAAGGAGAAGGCATAGGTAAATACCGGGGCATCAATGGAGCTATTGGAAATCAGCTGGCCGGCGGGAATGGTAATTGCCTTCGTCGCCTGGCCCAGTTCGGTAATCATTGGCGCAAACTGCGTACCCACGAACAGGAAGAACGGCACCCCGATAATGCTAAGGATCACCATGCGCAGGGTGTTGCCACGCGTCACCAGGTAGGCAGGAACAATCAGGGAAATATTAATAATACCGGCGAAGGGTAAAATCTTATTGCCCGGCAGAATCAGCGCCCAGATGAGCGTGAACGGAATCGCAACGATGATGGCAAACCAGATTTCGCTGGCGCCGCCCATAAATGGCCAATCGATGCCGACGAACAGCTTACGCCCGGAGAATTTCTTGTTCATGTAGTCGCTGATGGCTTCCGAAATAGGCGACAGCGCCTGCATAAAGAGTTTGGAAATCATCGGGAACAGCACCAGCGCCGTTGCGGCCTGAACGCCCAGCATCAGCGTTTTCGCCACACTGTAGCCCGCGATAATGCCGAACAGGATCCCGAGAATAAAACCGATGATATGGTTTTCCGCAAAAACGCCAACTTTGGCGCGCAGCGCGGTGGCATCCATCGGCTTATTGCACACCGGAATTTTGCGCAGCAGCAGATCGAACGGGTAATAAATTGCGCCAAAGAACACCATGCGGTGGGTACAGGTGACGCCGGGGATGCCGGTCAGTTTCTCAATGCGATGCTGGTGAATGTCGCCAGCGTTCAGCTCAACGATAATCTGCAAAGCTGCAATCAGGAACGCCAGCACCAGGCTCCAGACCGGGCCAAACAATGGGGTGGTGACGCTCACTACGATAAACGCGGTAAAGATTTTCCCCCACACGTTCCAGAGGTCGGCGTTGAAGGTATTGGTCTTGTTTAGCATCAACATCACAATGTTTACGCCAACCTGAAGCGGGAACATGGCGAATGCATAAGGCCAGGCCCAGGAGATATTCGCCATCGTCGTCCAACCGCCGTCGACGATACTCAGTTCAAGGCCGGTGCGGTTCATCATGGTCTGCGCGGCGACACCGATAGCATCAACCATAAAACCAATCAGCATGCTCATCCCAACGAAGGCGACGCCTAGCGTGATGGCCGCCGAAGCCGCATCGCGGAATTTCATCCGCACCACCAGCCCGGCTAATAACATAATAAAAGGCACAAAAACCGGCGCGCCTAAATTCAGAATATAATTTATGACTACACCAAGAAAGTCCATAGCACTTCTCCACTAAAATAATTATAAGGATTAAAGAGCTACGCCTTATTTACAGGCATCAATGACCTTTTGTAATTCCTGTTCCATACCCATACCGGTCAGAAATGCGATACCGTTAATCACGGGGATAGGATATTGCTTATCAACTTTAGTAATTGCGATATACGCAGCACTATCCTTAATATGGCTATCGAGAGATTTAAGGTCGATTACTTCAACTTTAATGTGCGACTGGTTACGTTCATTCAATAAGCGAGTCACTTTACTGGCAACTGTTTGTGAGGTCGCAACGCCGCTTCCACAGGCAACAATGACTTTTTTCATTTTATAAATCCTTATCCAATTGCAGTCTTGATGTGAGGGTACAGAGAAAGGTATCTACATCGTCTATCTCGCGTAGGGTCTGGACGACCTGTTCATCAGCAAGGCAGTCCATCAGGTTTTGCAGCGCTGTCAGGTGGCTGCTGTGGTCAATAAAACCGAGAAGAACAATAAATTGAACGTAGAGCGTGTTGTCGTCATTCCCCATTTCCTGCCAGGCGAGAGGTTGTGACAGTCGCGTAACAGAGATAAAGGGACGAATGACGTGTTGGGGATCAGTATGCGGCAGCGCGATAGCCACCGGCAGCGTGGGTAACCCGGTTGGATAGGCTTTTTCTCTGGCAAGAATGGCATCGAGGAAAGAATCCCGAACGTAGCCTTTCTCTTTCAGCAGTAAAAATATCGAAGAAAAAAAGTCCGTGGAATTATTATAATGCTTATCGAGGAACGTAAGCTGAGGCGTTAAATATTTACTTCCTTGCGCATTTTCATTCGGGGTATCAACTATATCCATTCTCATCCGAATATCCTCTCTAACCGCTAAGAATTAACTACCGACAATGTTAATTCAGGAGTTACGGTCGAGCGAGAAGTATTGCCCCCAAAAGATGACCAGAACCTGGCGCAACGCGGTGAGCGTTTTATTATGAATTGCATCACATTTTTATTGTAAGAACAGGCTAACGGGAAAAAATAGAGGGAAGCAGAGACGGGAAAATGAAATAACGAGGGATAACCGCGATGGTTATCCCCCGAGAAACGGTGCTTAGCCTGCCAGGAAGAAACGAAACGCCGGGTTATTGGTCTCGTCGTGGCACTCATAGCCCAGTTCGTTGAGCCGGGTTTCGAAGTCCGGTTCGTTATCGCCCAGCTCAAACGCCGCCAGTACACGGCCATAGTCGGTGCCGTGGCTACGATAATGGAACAGGGAAATATTCCAGTGCGTGCCCAGGGTGTAGAGGAACTTCAGCAGCGCACCCGGCGATTCCGGGAACTCGAAGCTGAACAAACGTTCCTGCAACGGCTTCGACGGACGACCACCGACCATATAACGCACGTGCAGCTTAGCCATTTCATCGTCAGAGAGGTCGACGACGCTATAGCCGCCATCGTTGAGCAGATTAAGGATTTCCTTACGCTCTTCGAAGCCGCGGCTCAGACGCACGCCAACAAAAATGCAGGCGTTTTTCGCGTCGGCGAAGCGGTAGTTAAACTCGGTGACCGAACGCCCGCCCAGCAGTTGGCAAAACTTCAGGAAGCTGCCCTTCTCTTCCGGGATCGTCACCGCCAGCAACGCTTCACGCTGTTCCCCTAGCTCGCAGCGTTCGGAAACGTAGCGCAGGCCGTGGAAATTGACGTTAGCGCCAGAAAGAATATGCGCCAGACGCTCACCGCGTATGTTGTGCTGAGCGATGTATTTTTTCATCCCCGCCAGCGCCAGCGCCCCGGAAGGTTCCGCCACCGCGCGCACATCTTCAAACAGGTCTTTCATCGCCGCGCAGATCGCATCGCTATCGACGGTAATAATGTCGTCGAGATATTCCTGGCACAGACGGAAGGTTTCGTCACCGATACGTTTTACCGCCACGCCTTCAGCAAAGAGACCCACGCGCGGCAGATCCACCGGATGACCGGCATCCAGCGCCGCCTTCAGGCAGGCGGAGTCTTCGGCTTCGACGGCAATCACTTTGATCTGCGGCATCAGCTGTTTGATCAGCACCGCCACGCCCGCCGCCAGACCGCCACCGCCCACCGGCACAAACACGCGGTCGAGGTGTGCGTCCTGCTGGAGCAACTCCAGGGCCAGCGTACCTTGTCCGGCGATCACCATCGGGTGATCGAAAGGCGGAACCCAGGTAAAGCCCTGCTGCTGCGCCAGTTCAATCGCTTTGGCTTTAGCTTCATCAAAGTTAGCGCCGTGCAACAGCACTTCGCCGCCGAAGCCGCGAACAGCATCAACTTTGATATCGGCAGTCGCCACCGGCATGACAATCAGCGACTTCAGGCCCAGACGCGCAGAGGAGAACGCCACGCCCTGAGCATGGTTGCCCGCAGAAGCGGTGATGACCCCACGCGCTTTCTGTTCAGGCGTTAAGCCCGCCATCATCGCGTACGCGCCGCGCAGCTTAAAGCTGTGCACTGGCTGACGGTCTTCGCGCTTGACCAGAATGACGTTGTCGAGGCGCGAAGAGAGCTTGTCCATTTTTTGCAGCGGCGTTACCTGTACCGCTTCGTAGACCGGTGCGCGCAGCACCGCTCTGAGATACTCGGCACCTTCAGGGGTGCCGGATAGGGGCTGTGATTCCGCCATGGTGATTAACCCCCCAGTTTCGATTTATCGCGCACCGCACCTTTGTCGGCGCTGGTTGCCAGGCTGGCATAGGCGCGAAGGGCAAAGGAGACCTGACGTTCACGGTTTTTCGGCGTCCACGCCTGGTCGCCGCGAGCTTCCTGCGCTTCACGACGGGCGGCGATTTCCGCTTCGCTCAACTGCAGTTGAATGCCACGGTTCGGAATGTCGATAGCAATCATGTCGCCATCTTCAATGATCGCGATGTTACCGCCGCTGGCCGCTTCCGGAGAAACGTGGCCGATAGAGAGACCGGAGGTACCGCCGGAGAAACGACCATCGGTGATCAGCGCACAGGCTTTACCAAGCCCCATTGATTTCAGGAAGGTGGTTGGGTAGAGCATTTCCTGCATGCCCGGCCCGCCTTTCGGCCCTTCGTAGCGAATGACCACCACGTCGCCTTCGACCACTTTACCGCCGAGGATAGCTTCAACCGCCTCGTCCTGGCTTTCGTAGACTTTTGCCGGGCCGGTGAATTTGAGGATACTGTCATCCACGCCCGCGGTTTTCACGATGCAGCCGTTTTCCGCGAAGTTGCCGTACAGCACGGCCAGACCGCCATCTTTGCTGTAGGCGTGCTCCAGCGAGCGGATGCAGCCTTCGGCGCGATCGTCATCCAGGGTATCCCAACGGCAGTCCTGCGAGAACGCCTGGGTGGTACGAATACCCGCCGGGCCGGCGCGGAACATTTTTTTGACCGCTTCGTCCTGGGTTACGGTGATGTCGTACTGCTCCAACGTCTGCGGCAGGGTCAGGCCGAGCACGTTTTTGACTTCGCGGTTCAGCAGGCCGGCACGGTCCAGCTCGCCGAGAATGCCCAGCACGCCGCCCGCGCGGTGCACGTCTTCCATATGGTATTTCTGGGTACTTGGCGCCACTTTACACAGCTGCGGCACCTTACGGGACAGCTTGTCGATATCACTCATGGTGAAGTCGATTTCCGCTTCCTGCGCCGCCGCCAGCAGGTGCAGAACGGTGTTGGTGGAGCCGCCCATGGCGATATCCAGCGTCATGGCGTTCTCAAACGCCGCTTTACTGGCAATGTTGCGCGGCAGCGCGGAAGCATCGTCCTGCTCGTAGTAGCGTTTGGTCAGCTCAACAATACGCTGGCCTGCGGTGAGGAACAGTTCTTTGCGGTCAGCGTGGGTTGCCAACAGCGAACCGTTACCCGGCTGCGACAGGCCCAGCGCTTCGGTCAGACAGTTCATCGAGTTAGCGGTGAACATACCGGAACACGATCCGCAGGTTGGGCAGGCGGAGCGTTCAACCTGCTCGCTCTGCGAGTCGGAAACTTTCGGGTCCGCGCCCTGAATCATCGCATCGACCAGGTCGAGCTTGATGATTTTGTCAGAGAGTTTCGTTTTCCCGGCTTCCATCGGGCCGCCAGAAACGAAGATCACCGGAATGTTCAGGCGCAGAGAGGCCATTAACATCCCCGGGGTGATTTTGTCGCAGTTCGAGATGCAGACCATCGCGTCGGCACAGTGGGCGTTGACCATGTACTCAACGGAGTCAGCGATCAGCTCGCGGGACGGCAGTGAATAAAGCATGCCCCCGTGGCCCATGGCGATACCGTCATCCACCGCAATGGTGTTGAACTCTTTGGCCACGCCGCCAGCGGCTTCAATCTGCTCGGCAACCAGTTTACCGAGATCGCGCAGGTGCACGTGACCCGGCACGAACTGGGTAAACGAGTTCACGACGGCGATAATCGGCTTACCGAAGTCGGCGTCGGTCATCCCGGTGGCGCGCCACAGTGCGCGGGCGCCCGCCATATTGCGGCCGTGGGTAGTGGTGGCGGAACGATATTTAGGCATGCTTTAGTTACTCCCAGTCTCTGTCTCGTTAATGGGGCGGTGCGTGCCGCCCCATTATTTATCTTATTGATTAACCTGATCCAACCAGCCCCATTTATCTTCGGTTTCGCCGGTGAAGAGGCCAAAGAATGCTTGCTGAATACGTTTGGTGACCGGACCGCAGCGGCCTTCGCCCACCTGGATGCCATCGACGCTGCGTACCGGGGTAATTTCTGCCGCGGTACCGGACATGAACACTTCGTCCGCCAGGTACAGGGATTCGCGAGAGAGTACCTGCTCACGGACTTCCAGACCGAGGTCTTTCGCCAGCTTGATGATCGCGTCACGGGTAATGCCCGGCAGCGCGGAAGAGGTAAACGGCGGAGTGAACAGCACGCCATCTTTCACTTCAAACAGGTTTTCACCCGCGCCTTCGGAGATGTAGCCGTTGACGTCCAGCGCAATCCCTTCCTGATAGCCGTGACGGCGCGCTTCACTGCCGACCAGCAGTGAGGAGAGGTAGTTACCGCCCGCTTTCGCGGCGGTTGGAATGGTGTTCGGCGCGGCGCGGTTCCAGGAAGAAACCATCGCATCGATCCCCTGATCCAGCGCTTCCGCGCCCAGATAAGCCCCCCACGGGAACGCCGCGATGATCACGTCGGTGCTGTAACCGTCCGGCGGGTTTACGCCCATACCAACATCACCAACAAAAACCAGCGGGCGAATGTAGGCGCTGGTCAGGTTATTTTTGCGCAGCACGGCGCGGCAGGCTTCCATCAGTTCATCAACGCTCTGAGAGACCGGGAAACGATAGATTTTGGCGGAGTCACGCAGGCGCTGCATGTGCTCGCGGTGACGGAAAACGACCGGGCCTTTGTGAGAGTCGTAGCAACGGATGCCTTCGAAGACGGAGGTGCCGTAGTGCAGGGCATGGGACATGACGTGCACCTTTGCCTCTTCCCAACGTACCATCTCACCGTTGAACCAGATGTAATCCGCTTTTTTCGTCGTCATTTCTCTTCCTATTGCGCTCAGGCGCGAATTTGTTGTTGTGATGTGCTTGTACACTGCTGAACGGCAACCGAGGCCACGTCCACCAGTTTATTTAATTGGCTAAACAGTAAGTCGACCGACCGTGGGCTGGCAACGGTCAATTCGATATTTATATTCTGCGCGTCACTGGCGGTTTCCATATTCATCGAGCAAATCTGAAAGCCGCGATGACGCACCACGCGTAAGACGCGTTCTAAGGTTTCCGGGTTGAAGCGGGCCTGCACGTTGACCTGATGTTGCATCATGATAATTTCTCCAGCATTTGTGAGTTACTGGCACCAGGCGGCACCAGGGGCCAGACATTCTCAAGTTCGTCAATTGAGACATGAAGCAGGTACGGGCCTTCGCTTGCCAGCATGGTGTCGAGTGCCGCTTCAACCTGGTCTTTACGGGTGATGTGCTGACCAGGGATGCCAAAGGCGCTGGCCAGCATGAGGAAATCGGGGTTATCGGTAAGGGTGGTTTCGCTATAACGTTCCTGGAAGAACAGCTGCTGCCATTGTCGAACCATCCCTAACCGCTGGTTGTCGAGTAACACGATCTTCAGCGGTAACTGCTTACGCTTCACGGTGCCCAGCTCTTGCACATTCATCATGAAAGAGCCGTCACCGGAGATACAGATAACCGTATCGTTCGGGCGCGCGACCTGGGCGCCCACGGCGGCTGGCAGGCCGAAGCCCATGGTGCCTAAGCCGCTCGAGGTGATGAAGTTCTCTGGACGGGTGTAGGTCATATGCTGAGCGGACCACATCTGGTGCTGGCCCACGTCGGTCGTGACAACGCATTCCGCCGGTTTACGATCGGAGAGCTGCTTGAGCAGCAGAGGCGCATAGATAGCGTCACCAGGATGATCATAGCGCCAGGCGTGCTCGGCGCGCATCCCGGCGTTGTGCTGACGCCAGGCGTCGATGGCCAGCGGCTGCTGCAACACGGGCAGCAGCGCATTCAGGTCACCCTGCAACGCAACGTGCGTCTGGCGCAGCTTATTCATTTCCGCCGGGTCGATATCCATATGGATAACTTTCGCGTGCGGCGCGAAGGTATTCAGCTTACCGGTCACACGGTCGTCAAAGCGCGCGCCGACGGCGATCAGCAGGTCACATTCCTGTACCGCCAGGTTAGCAGCTTTGGTGCCATGCATCCCCAGCATACCGAGGTAGAACGGGTAGTCTGCCGGTACCGCGCCCAGACCTTTCAGGGTGCAAGTCGCGGGCATTTGCGTCACAGACATAAATTCACGCAGCGCCGTAACCGCCTGCGCCATCCCAACACCACCACCAACGTACAGCATCGGTTTGTGCGCCTGCGCCAGCATCTGCTGAGCCTGCGCCATTTCGGCGTGCGGGAAAACATCGTCACTTTCGACGGTGGAGAAGAACGGGTCCAGTTCGCCTTGCGCGATCTGCACATCCTTAGGAATATCCACCAGGACCGGGCCTGGACGGCCTGAGTTTGCCACCTGGAACGCTTCTGCCATCACGCGCGGCAACTCTTCCAGGGATTGCACCAGGAAACTGTGTTTGGTGCAGGCCAGTGACAAACCAAGGACGTCCACTTCCTGGAAAGCATCGGTACCGATTAACGGTGCGGCAACCTGACCAGTGATGGCAACCACGGGAACCGAGTCGAGCAGCGCGTCCGCCAGGCCGGTGATCAGGTTAGTTGCCCCTGGGCCCGAAGTGGCGATGCAGACACCGGTTTTACCCGTAGAACGGGCATAGCCAATGGCCGCCATCGCCGCGCCCTGCTCGTGTCGACACAGCAGATGTTCTACGCCGCCGTCATACAGCGCGTCATAAACCGGCATAATGGCTCCACCTGGATAACCGAATACCGTTTCAACACCCTGCGCTCGCAACGCATGTACCACCCACTGTGCGCCATTCATAGTTAGTTCCCCGCCGTAGATCGTGAGAAACAGAATTTTATGCTGCGTGTCATCATCTGCCTCCCGTTATTGTTTTTAGGTCATAAAAAAACCCCCGGACCTTTCGGTGCGGGGGTCTTAGTTCGTTAAGGCTTGATTT